>CAYMME010000189.1:9710-15381 GCA_964391465.1 uncultured Planctomycetales bacterium | reverse complement strand
CGTACGTGATGACCTTGCCGCTGCTGGCCCTGCCCATCGCGGGCAAGACGTTGCGGGCGACGAGCTACCACAACCAGTTCCCCATGACAATTGGCTGGATGTACTACGCAATCATCCCCGTCGGCATCATGCTTTGCGCCGCATACTGCTTCGCGAACTGGAGACTTCGGGGTCAGACCGGGCGTTCGTTCCTACGACAGGCCTTGCTGCTTTCGACATGGACCTACCTCGGACTGAACTTCGCGTTCTGGTCGTACCCCTGGCCGTGGAAGGGGCCGGGGGCACAAACCGCCACCGGGTCGCTCTTCAACTTGTGTGCCGTGATCCTGACTCTGACCGCACTCACCTACGCCCGGCGAACGGCTCCCGCTCGTTCAGAATCATGAGTTGGGCAACCTGCTCCGGCTGCCACGGAATGAGCAGGTCCTTGACGAGGAACGACGCCACGATGACGCGCAGCCAATTGGGCATTCACTCCGGCGCGCGGCAGAATCGAGCGCCGGGTTATCATCGACCCGAAGGTCCTGCCGAAACCAGACAACCGTGCGCTTGGCGGCCATGATCCGTCGTCGCGGAACCGAGCCCCCCCTACTTCAGCTTTTTGATCTCGATGTTGCGGAACTGCACGGGGTCGCGGTGACCCGAGAAGCCGAAATGCCCGGTCTTCAGATCCTTGCCGGGATGCTTGTGGTTGGGCATCCACTCGGTCACCTTGCTCAGATCGGTGTCGAGGATCGGCGTGCCGTTCAGTTCGACCTTGATCGTGGAACCTTTGACCACGACTTCCTGGTAGTTCCACTGGCCGATGGGTCGGAGGTATCCGCGGTGGGCGGCGGCCATGCCGTAGGCCGAGCCGTGGTACTGCCGTGGGTCGAGCTTGGCGTACTTCTCGGCCGTGCCGTCGAGCACCTGCAACTCGCACATGCCGACGAACGCCGCCTCGCCCCCGCTGTCCGGGTAGCGAATGGCCAGGCCGTTGTTGCCGGCGGGCGGCACATTGACTTCGAGCCGAACCGCGAAGTCACCGTACTTCTCGCGCGTGTGCACCGTGCCGCCCTTGCCCTGCTTGCACACCATGGCGCCGTTCTTCACCTCGTAGCTGTCAACCGCACCCGTCCAGCCGTCAAGGTTCTTGCCGTTGAACACGGACTTGAAGCCGTTGCCCGAGTGCTTTCGCAGCATCGCGTTCGCCTCGTCGGCGGGAATCTCGCGGACGAAGATGTTGCGCCAGCGGATCTCGCCGCCGTGGGTCTGCAACTGGATCATGCCCTTGGCAAACAGCGGCCGCTTGCGGTCCCAGAAGTTCTCCATCAGCGCGTGGTCAACGACGAGCTTGCCGTTGAGGTAAACGGTCGTCCTCGCACCGAGCTGGATGATGCGGAACCGGTTCCACTGCCCGAACGGCTTGTCGGCCAGCACCGACGGATCCTTGCCCGGTGCGCCTTTGCTGTTGTTCCACAAACCGCCCGAACCCTTGTCGGCACCGATCTTCCACTTCCCGCCTTCCTTGGTGTAGTCCCAGATCTGCACCTGTTGGGTGGTTCGGAGGTAGATGCCGCTGTCGGCCTTGGCGACGGTCTTGTAGTCGACCCATAGCTCGATGTCGCCGTACTCCTTGTCCGTAGTCATGTAGACGCCGTGGCCGTCGTTGACCAGCTCGCCGTTCTCGACGGTCCAGTGCTTCTTCAGATCGGTGAGGTCCGCCGTCCGCTTCTTGCCGCGATCGAGCGCGCTCATTGCGGCCAGCTTGCGCGGATCGAAGTGCCCCATGCCATGCCAGCCACTCAGGTCCTTCCCGTTGAACAGGGCCGTGAATCCGGCCGGCGGTTTGTTGTTCTCCTGCGCCTGGGCCGGGATGGCGCAAAGAACCGTCGCCAACAGGACCGCGGTCACTCCAATGCATCGCTTGCTCACGTGTAACTCCTCCGATGGTGGGTCTCAGTCCACTCGTCGCGCGGGAAGACATGATAACCGCTCCGGCGCGGGCCGTCAGCAGCCCCGCGATGCCCCCTTGCTTTTCCTATCGCCGCGGCTAGCCTCGGGATTGTGCCGTTTCGGCTGATTGTTCATCGTGTGCCGGAGCCCGGGGAGTTGCCGGCTCCCGTTCCGAGCAGGAGATCAAGCGCTGTGACATCGAGCAAGACCCGCCGGGCAAGGCAGGCAAGCGGCTGCTTCGCTCTGACCGTCAGCTTGGCGTGGATGGCAGCCGCAGGGGCAGAGCCGAACGCGACGCAACGCGCGCCCGTGGAGCATCCGCGGCTCTTCGTCACGGGCGAGAAGATCGACGGCTTGCGCTGCCTGGCCGAAGTGCGTCGCGGCATTCGGCACGGCCACGCGGCCGAGTTGTGGAAGCAGCTCGTATCCAAGGTCGAGCAGGAATCGAAGCAGAAGCCGATTGCGGCGAAGGGGCAGAACCGCAGCTACAGCCTGGTGGCCACCACGGCCAACCGCATCACCGACGCGGCGCTCGTCGCGCTGGTCACGGACGAACGTCTCTACGCGAACGCGGCCCTGCGACAGATCGAGGCGTTGTTCGATCCCGAGCGATGGCCCAAGTGGGCGGACGAAGCGCACATCCGCGTCGGGCTGAAGGCCGATCTACGACACGGCCAGTTCGCGAGAGCGTTGGCCATGGCGTACGACTGGCTGCACGGCTTCCTCACCGACGACGAGCGCCGGCGTTTCCTCGAAGGCGTCGACCGCTGCGCCATCGGGCCCTTCAAGGCGGGCGTGGAAGCGCGTGAGCCTTGGGCGGGCCGCAGGCGGAACAACTGGATGACCTGCGTCGTGGGCGGATTCGGCATCCTGGGCATGGCGTTGGGCCCCGACCACCCCGACTCGGCATGGCTCGTCGACTTTGCCCGGCCGCGCATGGAACGATACATGAGCATCTTCGGGCCCGAAGGCGAGTTCAACGAGAGCGTGGGGTACTCGGGCTCGACCAGGTACGTCGTGGGGTACTTGCTCGCCGAACGATACACGAGCGGCGGCGAGAACAACGCCCTGGAGCGACACGGCCTGACGGATTTCTGCCGGTGGTACATGTACTCGACCGTGCCGCCGGGCCGCGTCCTGGGCTTCGGCGATGGAGCACCCGACGCGCGCCCGGTCGTCGCGCACCTCAGCGCCGTCGCCGCGACGGCCCGCGACCCGTTGATCCAGTGGTTCTACGCGCAATACTCGCATTTGACGCACCCGACGCACGGGCGACTCGCCCTGGGACTGCTGTTCTACGACCCGACGATCGAGGCCCGGTCGCCGGACGGGCAGTTGCCGCTGGGTCGCGCGTATCGCAGTCAGGCGAAGATCATCACGAGCCGAAGCAGTTGGGATCCCAAGAGCACGACGTCGGTCGTCTACGCAAAGGCCGCACAAGAGGACTATCACGGTCACGCCGACTGGGGGCAGGTGTGCATCGACGGGTACGGCGAGCGGTTGATCGTCGACCTCGGCTCGCCGCGCGGGGGTTATCCTCGTAGCCACAAGGAGCGGTACTACAACTATCAGCAACGGGGACACAATGTCCTCGTGTTCGGCAAGAACGAGACGGGCGGCATCCCTGTCGGAAAGGCGCGACGCGGCGAGATCACGCACGCGGAGTTCGACAACGAGCGCGGCGGCGCGTGGACCATGGACCTGAGCAAGGCGTACGGCAAAGAGCGTCGTGTCGTGCGTCACGTGATCCATCTGCTGCCGCGTGTCGCCGTCGTGCTTGACGAAACGGAACTGGGCGCCGCGGAACCGATCAGCCTGCGATGGCACACCATCGCTCCGGCCGAGCCGGATGACGAGGGGCGATTCCTGGTGCGTGGGAAGAAGGCAACGCTGGCGAGCCGTATCCAGCGTTTGGATGGCGATGCGACGACAAGCCTCGGCCGGCACGCGTATCGCCCGCCCTACGACAAGAACCGCTACGACGAGCCGTACGCACAGGGCCACGAGCCGTTCGTGGAAACGAGAATGCGGGATGATCGCTGCCGTATCCTGTCAACCTTCTGCGTCTTCGGGCCCGACGAACAGGCCCGCTCGTGGCAAGCTTCCGCTGAAGGCTGGTCAATCGACACGCCGGAAGGCCCGGTTCGTGTTCTCTGCGGCGACGATTGCCTGACCGTCGAGAATGCCACGACCCGGCACGCCTGGCGCGTTCAGCTTCGGCCGCCGCATGAGAGTTTGCGCAGCCCGTGAAACCATCGACACCTCTTGCCTCGCACCAGCGTACCTGCTCGCGCGTGTGTCTGTGCATCCGGCGGGCGGATGCGATTGGGCCAGTCTACTTCGCGTCGCCGGTGCTCTTCTTCGGCTTGGGCGCGTCGACGAAGAGGGCGTCAATCGCCTTCTCGGTCAGCTTGTCGGCGCCCTCGTCGCCGATGACCAGAGCCTTGCCTCGGGCGGTTACGATGACCAGGCGGGTGCCGAGCTTGAATACTTCGCGCAGCGTCTTCTGGGTTTCGAAGAGCTTGAAGTATGCCTCGCTGCCGTACTTGACCTTCGTGATCTGGCAGTCGGCGGTGAAGCGGCTGTCGACCCACGTTCCGCTCATCGAGATCATGGTCCGACCGGCAATCACCTTCATGGGCCGCCCGCCGTACCGTTGCGTGCTGCCGGCCTTGCCCGCGAGACGGTTCTGACGCTTCATCGTTGCCAGGGCCCGGGCCGCCTTCACTGCGACCTCGCCGCTCTGCTTCTTCAACTCTTCGCGCTCGATGGCTGCGGACAGATCGGGTCGCGTCGCGGCGGCTGCGGGCAAGTCCACTGGTTGTCCGGCGACGCCGGTGTCCTTCATTCGCACCTCACCCCGACCTCCACTATCGAAGCCGTGTATCGAGCGCCTCGCGAGCGATTCCTCCAAGGAGCGCAATTGGTCCGCGGAGGTCGCGTCGGCATCTCGAACGACCGACGACGCCCTGCCGCGAGCGGAACCGGCCTCGAACCCGTCTGCGGGCGCCGCTTGCGGAGCCTCACCAAGCCGGCGGGAGAACCACGATCCGCCTTGCTTCCGTGGTGAGCGAGCCAAGCGCTGCCGGTTGGCAGCGGGCCTGCCGGAGCTGCGGGCGATGCCGTGCTGCTGGTAGGCCTTGTCGTCCTCCAGCACGAGGTAGCTGGTGTAGGGGGTCTGGATGGAGTACTGCTTCGACAGGGCTACCACCTCGTCGATCAGCTCCTTCTTCTCGCCGTTGAGGCGGATGGCGTCGAGCAAGTAGCCGACCTTGCGGTTGGCCCACAGCGGCTCGATGAACTCGTGGTCGTCGCTGCGGGCGGGGAAAGTGGCCTCGTAGACGAACTTCTCGCGCTTTTCGTTGACCTGCCCGGTCAGCGTGACCGAGACGTGGCTGTGGTCGGCGTAGCGACCGAGCACGACGAGCTGCGATCCGTGAAACAGATCCGGCAACTCGCGCGGGTACATCTGCGAGATGCGGATCTTGTCGACGGCCAGCTCGAGGTCGGTCAGCACCGGGTGTGAGGCCTTGTCGAAGAACCGCGAGACCTTCACCTCGATGTCCTCTTGGTCCCCGACGTACTCCGTCACGCCGCCGGTCTTGCCGCTCAGCTCGTCGAGCAGATGAGTGTTGACATCGCTGCCCACGCCGAACGTGAAGACGCGCAGCGTACCCTGCCGTCGCTTGAGGGCATGCTTGATGATCGTCCCCTTGTCGGTAACACCGATGGTGGG
>CAYMME010000189.1:0-9700 GCA_964391465.1 uncultured Planctomycetales bacterium | reverse complement strand
CCGGCCCGGCTCCGGCTTGCGCTGAAGTGTTGTCGACAGGGCCTCGTCGATGTTCGTGCCGCCGCGGGCCTCGAGGCCGTCGATGAAGGCATTCACCTTCGCCCGGCTCTCGTCGCTGACGGTTACCATCGTGTCGCTGTAGGACTCGGCGTCGGTGGAGAACCGCACCACGTTGAACCGGTCCTTCTCGTTCAGGCGGCTGATGCAGTACTTCAGGGCCCGCTTGGCCTGCTCGATCTTGGCCCCGCCCATCGAGCCGGACGTGTCGAACACGAAGCTCACGTCGCGCTGGACCAGCTCTTCGGTGCGGATGCCGCTCTTGGGCGAGAGCAGCAGCATGAAGTGGCCCTCCCGGCCCTCGTCCGGCCGGTAGGTAAGCACGTTCAGTCCGAAGTCCTTCTCCGAGACCGTGTAGTACAGCTCGAAGTCCTTGTCGAGCTCGGCCTGGTTGATCTCGAAGCCGATGACGGCCTTGTGGTCGTTCTTCTTGGAGATGACCGCGTCGTGCGTGGGCGAGTAGATGCTCTTGATGGGCACGTTCGACTCTAGCGTTATCCCCATCGAGAAGTCGTCCATCGTGCGGCTGGCCTGTTCGCCCGTTCGCAGCGGATACAGGTACCGCGTGATCCCCGCGTCCTGCGTGAGCACTTCCGAGTAGCTCAGCTCGATCTTCTGCGTGCCGTTCTTGGGTACCGGGTAGACGCTCACGCGAAACAGGTTGTTGCCCATGTATTCGAGCAGCCCGGGGTCCTTCATTCGCGAGACGATCTGCTGGTAGATCTGCCGGGCCCGGTCCTTCTCGACCAGCTCGCCGCTGACCCGCTTGCCGTTGATCATCATGGCGAAGTCGCGGATGGCGGCCCCGGCGGGCAGGGGAAACACGTACTTGGCCTCGAGGTCACGGCTCGTGTGGTTGATGAACACCTGCTCGACGCGCGTCGTCGCGACCTGGTTGTCGATCGTGACGTTGACACGGTGACTCTTGATCGCCAGCGGCGGCAGCGACTTGTCACTCGGGATCAGCAGCCCCGTCCCAAACGCCGGCGATGTGCACAGAAACGTAGCGAGCAAGCAACAGACAAACGTGCGACACATGGTCAATCTCCTTGGTCACCGGGGCTGCACGCCCGGACGGACAGGTCTTTCCAGCGGCAACCGAATACCGGGTTGCCGACGAGGTTGAGGTGCAGGCAGTATTCGTCGTATGCAAGGGCGTTGCCGTGGGCGATCCCACGGATCAACCGCACGCGGCCCACACCCCACACCGGCCCGATGTCGAACCGCGACCGGTACACATGGTCCAGGAATCGCTTCGCGTCGGCCGGGGTCGGGTGCCGCCGGCGCGGCGCGACCCGGCAGCCGATGATGCCGTAGGCGTAGCTGTCGAGCACCTTGCTGCGCAGCTTCCCGAACAGACTCGCGTCGACGAACAGATCGGCGCCGACGATCCGGCCGTGCCGAGCCACGACGACGCCGATGCAGTTGTGCGGCAGTGCGGGCAGGATTCGTCGGCGGCACCGGTCCAGCTCGGCCTTGACGTTCGGGGCGTCGAGCCCGGCCTGGAAGTCCTCGGTCTCTGATTGCACACCAACTTGGCGGTTGGACTTGCGGACCTCGTCCCATACCGCCGACTGGCCCGCGTTTTGGGCGGCCAGATCCCGCAGTTCGAGCGGCAGGCAGGCCGGCGATCGCTTGAACGTCGACGCCGACTGATCCCACCGGCCCTGCTGCACACAGTACAGCGGCAGCATGGCCTCCGAGTGCGGGGCCAGGAGCGCGTCCTGTCGCACAGTGCGGTTCTGCTTCCCGCCGAGGATCAGCTCTCCGCCCATCACGAACACGTATGCGTCGGAGCGGTTCACGAAGCGGGCCCGCTCGACGGTCGGGTTGTCCAACTCCCGGACCTCCACGACGCCGCGGCTCAACCCTTCGCTGAGCGTGAGCAGCTCGCCGTACGACCAAGGCCGCTCCGGCCTCGCGGTCAGCGGAAAGACAGTCAAGCCACCGACGCGCACGGCCGGATGGACCTGCACACGATCCAGCAGCCGCGCCGTCTCGTTGGCGTGAGCAGGCCGTGCTGGTGGCCTCGGTGGCACGGGCCGGGGCGGCCGCTTCACGGCCAGCGGACGACCCTGACGCGCCTGGGTCGGATAATCGCTTTCGAGATAGGCCCCTGCGGCCACTCCCGCCCCAACGACGGGCATCACAGCCAGGAGCACGAGGTGCACAAGTATCCGCCGGCTCATGAAGACACCCTCATCCAACACGGCCGCAGACAACCTAGCGGCCAATGGTTCAGACGCCCGCACGCGCCAGAAGGTTCCCTTTCTCCCAGGAAATCCGGCCGCACCGCTGCCGGTCGGCATTCGTGACAGCCAGGCCCCAACGAAGCCGCGCCTGCCGCCGGGTCGATTCTGTTCCGATAGGCCGGTACCCTCAAAGTCCGGAGGAGGCTTCCAGATGAGGTGCAGGATGAGTGAAAACATGCGGAAGAGGATGGCGTTTCCGCTTTCGGCGATGGTTATTGCCTGTGTACCGGCCCTCTCCTTGGCCGGCGCGGTTCCGGGTGCAGGGGGTCCGGGCGACGGCCTCGTGGCGGGGTACGCGTGGTCGCCGGCCAATGCACCGAAGGGCGAACACGCACCGGCACTGGTCCCGTTCCGCGGCGGGCAGGCACTACGGTGTGTGCCCGCCCGACAGACGCGGATCGACCTGGGCCAAGGCGAGGGCGGCCGCCTGCGGCTGAAGGGCGCCCTGACCCTGGCCGCAGTGGTTCAGCTCGAGGCGATACCCGCCGCGAAGACGCCGTTCATCTCGAAATGGCACTGCACGAAGGACGGGCGTTCCTACGAGTTGGGCGTGCAGCCCGACCGCAAGGTGTTCTTCGCCATCAGCGAGCGCGGCGTGTACGACAAGAAGGCGCGCGAACTCTTCACCGATCGCATGCTGAAGGTCGGCGTGCCCTACACCGTCGTGGGCGTCTTCGAGCCCGGCAAGCGAATGGCCGTCCACATCAACGGCGTGGCCGGCGGCACGATGTCCAGCCGCATCCCCAAGGCCATCTTCGACAGTGACACCCCCGTCCTGCTGGGCAATCGGCGCGGGTCGGAAGCGGGCTCCGGGTTTGACGGATTGCTGGCCGGGGTCTGGATCCACTCGACCGCCGTGGATAAGGAAGCCCTCGTCAAGTGGACGCAAGGGTTGCGTCTGACCGAGCCGCCCGAATCCGAGTTCGACGACGGACGCGAGTTGCCGCCCTGCCGGGCCATCACCCGCGGCCCGAAGTTCCACTGGTTCGCCTACTACGACAAGCTCGAGTTCGACCCGACATGCCGCTACGTGCTCGGGATGGAGGTCGACTTCGAGCATCGTTCGCCCAAGCCCGACGACGTGATCAATGTGGGTATGGTCGACCTGGAGGACAACGACAAATGGATCGAACTCGGCGAATCGCGGGCCTGGTGTTGGCAGCAAGGCTGCATGCTCCAGTGGCGGCCGGGCTCGAAGACGGAGATGCTGTGGAACGACCGCGAGGGCGACCGCTTCGTGTGCCACATTCTCGACGTGAAGACGCGCAAGAAGCGCACGGTCCCCCATCCCGTCTACACGGTCAGCCCCGACGGGAAGACCGCTTGCGCCCCCGACTTCCGTCGCGTGCAGGACATGCGGCCGGGCTATGGCTACTGCGGCCTGCCCGACCCGCACAAGGACGAGCTCGCGCCCGACGACTCCGGGATCGTCCGCGTCGATCTCGACAGCGGTGAGAGCACGCTCATCGTTTCACTTCGCGACGTGGCCGGGATTCCCTACGAGCACGGGGATCTGAGCAAGATGAAGCACTACTTCAACCACCTGCTCATCAACACGGACGGTACGCGGCTCGAATTCCTGCACCGCTGGCGTGGTCCCGGTCAGCGCAGCTTCGGCACCCGTATGCTCACGTGCAACCTGGACGGGAGCGACCTCTACGTCCTGGACCCCCACGGCCGCACGTCGCATTTCATCTGGCGCGACCCGGGCCATATTCTTGCCTGGAGCTGGCATCCGAAGGTCGGTAGCGGCTTCGTCCTCTACACGGACAAGAGCCGCCAGGTCGAACTCGTCGGCAAGGGCGTCATGACGCAGAACGGCCACAACACCTATCTGCCTGACACCGACTGGATCCTGAACGACACCTACCCCGACCGCAGGCGCAAGCAGCATCCTTACCTGTACCACGTGCCGACCGGTAAGCGGTTCTGGCTCGGCCACTTCGACAGCCCGGCCGAGTACCGCGGCGAGTGGCGCTGCGACACGCACCCGCGCTTCAGCCCCGATGGCAACATGGTCGTCATCGATTCTCCCCACGGCGGCAACGGTCGTCAGCTCCATCTGATCGACACCTCCGCCATCGTCGGGAATCCGCCCAAGAAGGGAGTCGGGCCCTGAGGACGAGCGAGAGCGGGCGTGCGGCTCGGTGTCGACGCCGTGCGGGTGGACCTTGGCGGCGTCCCCGCCAAGCTCACGAATTACGCGGTTCAGGCTGGTCTCTGGCATGGGCCGGGACTTAGACGACTGCACTCTAGCGACAATGGAGAACTGCCTTGCGTACCAATCTCCGATCGAGGCCGCTTATCGTGCTTATGCTCGTCGCGATGGCAACTGCCCTACTGGTTCCGGACGGGCAGGCAGGTGACGCGCCCTGGGCGCGCGTGACCGAAGACGACGACCGGATCAAGATCGAGACTGACAAGCTCGAAGCCGTCATTCCCAAGAAGAACCCGAAGCACTGGATGACCGGCATCGAGAAGGGGTCGTTTCTGGACAAGACCACGGGCTTCCGCGAAGTCGGCGACGGGCTGATGGTCATAGACTGGCTGATGGAGGCAGGGAGCGACGAGGCCTATGCCGATCAACTCTCCGCTCCGGATGGGCACGGCGTCGGCCCCTATTTGTGGCACACAGACGCAAGCACACCGGAGGGGCGAGCCCACGCCCTGAACGCCCACGGCAGCAGTCACCGCAAGCGCGCCGTCGAGGGCCCGCAGCTTTGCCACCGGATGAAGCCGGTCCGGCCCGAGGTCATCCGGGGCAAGGATTTCATCGCGGTCAAGACGACCTACCGCTACGAATACGCCGCCCCCGGTCGCAAGGCCGGATCGCGCTGGACGCAACTGATCGTGTTCCCCAGGGGCGTGCGGTACTTCTTCCTGATGGACAGGATTGACACGGTCAACGATTCGGAGGAGATGTTCCTCCGCAACGACACGCCGGGCTGCGTCCGTCACAAGCGCGGCGACACGTTCAGCGAAATCTACCTCAGCTACCTGTCCGGCCCCAAGGGATTGCGCATCCCCGCCAGCGAGTTCTTCACGCCGTTCCCACCCGACCTCAAGTTCGGCTACCGGCGCGACACGCACAGGACGCCGAAGCACTTCATTCGTGCCTACCATCTGCGCGACAAGAAGACGGGCAAGGACGGCCCGTGGCTGGCGGGCCTGACGCTCGAACCGTCGGTTGTCTACGAGGCATGGTGCAGCCAGCGGGTCAGCGACATCATCGTCATGATCGAAGAATGCCACGGCCGACCGACCAAGGCCGGCGAGTCCTTCAGCACCGCCTTCATCGTCGGCTACTTCGACTCCATCGAGGAGATGCACGCGGTGAACGACCGCTACAAAGGCCACACGGCGCTCCACGTTGACGAATCGGGTTGGCGTCTCGAGAAGTAGCGGTCCTCAGCCCTTCAAGTTGTTGTCACGGACGCGCTCGAGGACGAGGTAGCCCTCGTTCTGCTTGTGCGGCGGCCAGGCAATGTACAGCCGTTGGTCGCGAAACAGGAGTGGGACCTCTGCACGCTGGTCGTGATCGCGGTCCTTCGAGAACCACTGAAGCCAAATGTACTGGTTCTTGAGGAACCACCGATGTGCTGTGACGCGTTCGCCGGACGGCAGCGTGGCGATCGTGTCGCGGTTGATTGCGAATTCGAGTTGGGCCAGCGGCAGGTCATCCGTGCGCACATCGGCGCCCTCGGAATCACTGGACCGACCGACCACCTTCCATGTGCCTTGCAGGCGTGCCGTCCGCTGCCAGTACGCCTCGGGGCCGAACCGCAAGCGCCCACGGTCACCGTAGATGCCGTCTTGCATGGCCATACTCAACCCGGTGATGCACAGCAGCACGACCGGCACCGAGGCGCACACCAGCACGTATCGCTTGCCGACGCGCCACCGAATGTCCGACTTGGTTGTGCTTGCGTTGACGGGTGCGGCCCCCTGCGCTGGACCTGATGCGAAGCTGACCATGAGACACGCCGCGACGGCTGCGGGTAGCCACAGGCAGAGATTCGCAAGGATCGAGGACCGGGAGGGGTACCCGTCCAGCAACTGTCCGGACACTGTCACCCCGACCAATAGCATGGCAACGGCCATCCCCTTGCCGAAGGCGGACTGCGGTGCCAGCGCACGATCGCCGTGGCGATACCGGTAGAGCGCATAGAGCACGGGTGCCGTGACCAACGCGCCGACAAGGATGTACCAGACTTCCGTCTGCAGACCGAGCAGAGCAGGCGTGTCGGAAGAAGCCTTGAGCACCCGGGCGAAATGACGGCGGAAGTTTGTCCAAACCAGCGCAACCAGGATCACGAAAACGGCGAAGGTATCCAAACGCGCCCGGTCGCGGTCCTCCTGCGGCGACATGATGCCGCCGCGCAACAACCGCAATGCACCGAGCGCCAAAGCCAAACCCATGAAGAGACCGAAGCTGTTCTCAGCGATGCGCCACGCGGGTATTGCCACTTGCGCACCGTCGAGCGGCCCCCAGCGCAGCCTGAACGGGTGGTGAAGCATCACCGCCAGTGCAAAGGCCAAACCGCCGCCGACACAGCCGTACGCAGAGAGCATGAGTGCAGCGCGGTTCTCCCGGCGCATCAGATAGACCATGAGGACCACCAACACGCCCAGCACGCCCCCCCACCCTTCGCTGCGGTGCAAGGGCGCGAGACGCAGGCCGCCCCGCATGGTCAGAAGCCCGTACCCGATCCACCAGGCCACGGCTCCCCAGAACAGCAGGGCGGTGCCGCGCCGGTCCTGAGGCCGCGCCAACCAGTAGACGGCACTGGTCACCAATGCCAGGGTCGCGGCGAACCAGTCAGCGTCGTGAAAATGCCGGACGGTGGCGGTCTCGTAGGCCTCCTGGTGTTCGGGCATGAAGAAGAAGTAGAGATAGACAGCGAAGAAGACGGCGCACACGACCGTGAAGGGCCGCACCAGGCGCTCCAGCTCCGAACGCGGTTCGGTCAGACCCAGGCCCAGAATCGCGCCGCCACAGCCTGCCCAGAGCCCGCCGAGGAAGAACAACACCGTGTAGCCGTACAGCACATCAGGAAACGAATCGGATAGAACGTAGAAGGTCTGTTCCATGTAGCTGAGCGAACCGCCCCAGGCCCAGCCGACAGCGGCGAACAGGCCGACCACCACCGTCCGGCGGTGCCAGTCTCGTCGGCCCGAGCCGAGGCACAACACGAGCCCCAACAGCGCGCCCGGTACCATCGCGCCCGCCTCATGGCCGACGGTGCCCCGGTAGCCCCAGCCATAGGCCATGATGACCGCCGCCAGTGCGCAGAAGAGCACCGGCGATGCGGGCCCGGGATGCGCTTGATCATGCGCCGTGTCACGAGTCATCGCGTTTGCTCCTGTTCCTGCCGGGCTTCCCGGATGGAAACGCAAGAAGCGCTATCGTGCGCCTGTTCATCTGCCCGTCATCTGTCGCGTCGGACGCGTAGGACACAGGGCCTTCGCGGCGGCAGATCGAAGGAGATGCGCGTCCGGGGACCTTGCACGCGGACGCGGCTCGTTCGCAGGGGTGTCTCGCCGTCCGTGCCGCCCGCGACGGTCAACGTGTACTCGCCCGGGGCCAGGAGGTACAGCTCGGCCGAAATCGATCTAGCGGCCTTACCGAAATGGAACAGCTCGGCCTCGAAGTGGTCGGCCCGAGTCTGCGTCACGAGGGCGGCGATATCGCGCGGTGGCGTCAGCCAGCGAACCGCGTTGAACGGGAAGTACCCCGGGCCGCCGGGATCACCCGTGACCGACGAATACAGCAGCTTCGGATCCGGGGCGTACACGGGCCGGTCGGGCTTGGCGAAGTTCAACGGGTCTCGAAAGAGCAGCGGCGTCCTGAGCACACGGTCGGTGTACCTCACTTCGCTGGTGTAGCCCTCGAAGTTGAGCCGCATGGCGTCTGCATTCTGCCGCAGCGATTGAACGAGTTGGCCGCGATCGTCCTTGAGCCGAAACACGAGGTACGGGCCGGCGTCCGCCGCAAGCAACTCGTCGAAGTCGGACCGCCCCGTCAGCAGCTTGTACTTCGCAGCCACATCCGCAATCTGCCGGTACCTCCAGCCACACCAGGCGGCGCTGCCCGGCGGTAGCTTCTTGGGACGATCGCGCAGGTAGTCCAGACGGAGCCGAGCCATCGACCGCAGCGGTGCGAGGTACTTTTCGTCCTTGGTCATGTGGTACGTCAGCAGCAAGGAGTTGGTCATCATCCCCATCGCGCTGGGCCAGTAGTAGAGCTTCGACTTGCCGTGGTTCTCGGGCGCCCACCAACGCTCACCCAGACCGCCGATGCCTCCGTCGGGCCAGTGGATCGCGCTGGGGATCACGCCGGCGGGTTTGCCGCGCTCCGCCCGCGCCGTAGCGTCCACCCACGTGTCCATCCAGTCCGTGAACAGCTTGCCGAGCCTCGCGTCACCGGTTCGCTGCCAGTAGAGCAGGGCCGGCTGCACCGCACGCGGATGATAGACGGTGTCGCAGGCACGCTGCGGCGCGGGGTCGATCTTGTTCACGCTGAAGTACGTGCTCTTGTACTGAAGGAATCCCCGCTCGTTGCGCCCCGTCCAGAACGTCTCCATCAGCTCGGCCAGGCGGATCGCGCGTTTCTGCCAGCGTTTGTTGTCGGGCTCGAGGTGCATCATCGGGGTCAGCGCGTCGGCCGAGTCCTCGGCCGTGTGCTCAACGTCGTAGACGTGCGTCGTGTATCCGTCCTTCATGTGCTTCTGGCTCAGCAGCGCTTCGGAGAACCGGGCCTGGGCCTGCGTGATCTTCGGGTCGTCGAAGCCAATGAGGACCGACACCCACCACCGCCACATCTCGCAGTCGTCGGCCCAGCCGCCGCCGTATTGCCCGTCCGGTCTCATGCGGTGGTCGATCCACCAGGTGATAACATCGGCAAGGCGTTCGAGCCCTTCGCGCTGATAGGTGGCCCATTCGGGCGCCCCCGCCACGGTCTCGTATTGTCTGGGCGTCGGGATCATCTCGCCCAGGTACATGCGAGCGATCCGGTTCTCGGGGAAGGCTTCCTTGTACCGCCGGAAGAACTCCCGGGCCCTGGCGTAGAGTGGTTCTCGATCCTTGGGCGTGCCCCAGTACCCCCCGTAGCCGAACATGAGCCGCAGAATCATTCGCCCGCGGTACAGATACGTCAGCGGATAGACGGGCGAGTCCTCCGCGATCTTGAAGTCGTAGTCATGGTGCTTCAGAAGCGGCCGCGAGAAGTACTCCAGCCGAGGACCGTTCGCCCACCGATCGATCTCGACCACCAACCGATCCACGTCGGTCTTGAGGTGGGCGTCGAGCTGTGGATGCTGCCGTAGCGTTCTCAGGATCTTCAAGCGCGTCGCGTCGTCCTTGCGGGAAAAGCACACGGGAGGAGCCGGAGA
>CAYMME010000188.1:0-15550 GCA_964391465.1 uncultured Planctomycetales bacterium | reverse complement strand
CGGTGGAGATTTGCAGCAGTCGACCATCTTCGGGTTGGGGATCATGCCCTACATCTCCGCCGCGATCATCTTCCAGTTGCTGGTGACGGTCGTACCCGCGTTGGAGAAGCTGCATCGCGAGGGCGACACCGGACGCAAGAAGATTCAGGAGTACACGCGTTACGCGACCGTGGGTCTGTGCATTATTCAGTCTGTGTTCTGGCTGAACTACATGCATCAACAGGGGCTGGTATACGCCGACTACGCCGGCACGACGGTCTTCTGGCTCATGGGGCTGTGTGCGTTGGTGACCGGAACGATCTTCCTGATGTGGCTGGGCGAGCAGATCGACGAGTATGGAATCGGCAACGGAATCAGCCTGATCATCATGGCGGGAATCGTGGCCCGCATGCCCGACGCGATCATTATCGTCGCCCAGTCAGCCAGCCTGACCATCGGGGGGAGCGGCGGGGGCACCACCGAGATGGACCCGCCGAAGATCCTCTTCCTGATTACGGCATTCGTTTGTGTGGTGGCGGGGTCGATCCTGATTACGCAGGGTCAGCGCCGCATCCCGATCCAACAGGCCAAGCAGCAGCGCGGGCGGCGCGTCTTCGGAGGGCAGCGGCAGTTCCTGCCTCTTCGCGTCAACCACGGGGGCGTGATGCCGATCATCTTCGCCTCGTCGCTGATGATCTTCCCCTCGTTGTTGCTCGACTGGCTGTACAGCCTGACGCTGTGGAGCTGGTGTGGTTGGCTATCCTCGGCTCTGCAATCCGGAACCTACCTGCACACGGTGTGCTATGTTGCGATGGTGTACTTCTTCGCCTACTTCTGGACGACGGTGCAGTTCCAGCCCAAGGAAATGGCGAACCAGCTTCGTGACTACGGAAGTTTCATTCCCGGCTTGCGGCCGGGGAAGCGTACGGCGGATTACCTCGAGCGCGTGATGGAGCGCATCACCTACGTCGGGGCGGCGTTCCTGGCGCTTATCGCGGTGATCCCGTCCGTGATCGCCGTGTGGCTGAACATTCCGTTCCGGGTCTCGGCATTCCTGGGCGGAACGGGGCTGCTGATCGTGGTTTCGGTCGCCCTCGATCTGGTGCAGCGGATCGAGGCGAATCTGATCATGCGGAACTATAGCGGGTTCCTCGGCGGGTCTGAGGGCGGCGGCGGCCGCATTAAAGGAGCCTACGTGTGATCCTGATCCTGTTTGGTCCACCGGGAGCAGGAAAAGGGACACAGGCGGAGCGACTGAGTCGTCGTCTCGGACTGTCTCACTTGGCTAGCGGCGACATTCTCCGGGCTGAGCGAGCCAGTGGAACCGACTTGGGCACGCGCGTGGCCGGGTACATGGATGCCGGCCAGTTGGTGCCGGACGAGATTATCATAGAGGTGATTCTGGCCCGACTGGCGGCGACGACGGGCGACTGTCTGCTGGACGGGTTCCCGCGGACCGTAGTCCAAGCGGAGAACCTGGATCGGGCGCTGGCGGAGGCCGACCGACGTATCGACTTGGTGGTCGAGTTGCAGGTGGCCGACGAGGCGATTGTCCGGCGGATGTCCGGGCGACGGATTTGCCCGAAGTGCAACCGCGTGTATCACACGGAATCGAACCCACCGGCGGAAGCCGGGCGGTGTGACGACGACGGTGAGGCGCTCGCACAACGGCCGGACGACGCATCCGACGTGGTGGCCAAGCGGCTGCAGGCCTATCATGAGGTCTCCGAGCCGCTGGCGTCGTACTACGGTGAACGCGACGCGCTCCGGTCAGTCGAGGGTACGGGCACGGTCGAGGCAGTGGCGAACGCAGTGTTTGCGGTCGTCGAGGGAGTTGTATTGGGGAAGGATGGTGGTAGATGAAGCTTGGCGGCCGGACGGCCCGGCAGCCCATCATCTACAAGAGCCCGCGTGAGATCGAGTTGATGCGCAACGCGGGTCGCCTCGTGTTCGAGGTGCTGCAGGCGGTTCGCGAGAATGCTCGGCCGGGAAAAACCACGGCTGAGCTGAACGCCATGGCGGAGGAGATGATCGCCCGCGTCGGCGGGCAGCCCCTGTTCAAGGGTGTAGAAAACAAGCAGGCGAAGTTCCCGTTCCCGGCCGCGCTGTGCACGAGCGTCAACGACGAAGTGGTCCATGGGATCCCGTCGGATCGTGCGTTGCGCTCCGGTGACATCTTGTCGGTTGATTGCGGCATACGGTTGAAGAGCTACTGTGGCGACAGCGCAACGACTATCGCGATCGGCGAGACGGCGCCTGACGTGGCACGGCTTCTGGATGTTACCCGCACGTCGCTTGATTTGGCATTGTCCGAGTCGAAGGCGGGAAGGTGGTGGAGCGATGTGGCCCGGCAGGTCCAGCGGTATGTCGAGCAGAGCGGATTCACGGTAGTACGCGAATTCGTCGGACACGGAATCGGCCGGGGCATGCACGAAGAGCCCAAGGTTCCGAACTTCGTGGACCGCAAGCAGAAGAAGGAGGACTTCGAACTCCGGCGGGGACTGACGCTTGCGGTGGAGCCCATGGTGAACATGGGTTCGGCGGAGGTAGCCTACGCGGATCGTGTCAAGTGGACGGTCGTGACCAAGGACGGCAGGTGGGCGGCTCACTACGAGCACACCATCGCCATTACCGCTAACGGGGCGGATGTGTTGACGGACGGGCGTTAGCGGCCCGTGTTCGGTGAGAACGCGAATGATCCCGGGATGTGGAAGATCCAGCAGCAAGTGCCGGCGGGGCGATACGGTGAGGGCGAGAAAGCCCAGGAGAGAGTGGCGCGTGGTCCCACCGGGTAGTCGGGTGTGCTCTTGCCCTCCCGCCCCGTCCGGCCTTTGTGGGAGACGAGCCGGCTTTCGCGGGAGACAGGCCGGCCTTTGAGGGAGGCAAGCGATGAAGGTGCGTTCGTCAGTGCGTCGGATTTGTGAGAACTGCAAGATCATCAAACGCAAGGGTGTCGTGCGGGTGATCTGCTCGAATCCGCGCCACAAGCAGCGACAGGGGTAGGCGTTCGATCGAAAGCGGATCCTCCCGGCTCCCGCGTGTGCGGGAGCGGAGGCGTCCAAGGGAGGTGGTTATGCCACGAATCGCAGGCGTCGACATTCCGAATGAGAAGCGGATCGTGATCGCCCTGCAGTACGTCTATGGCGTCGGGCCGCACGTGAGCCGACAGATTCTGAAGGAAGTCGGCATCGACGAGAGTGTCCGCGCGGGCAAGCTGAGCGAGGACGAGGTGAGCCGCGTGGCCTCGGTCATTGACCGGAACTACGTGGTTGAAGGGCAGTTGCGGCGGCAGACCAAGCAGAATATCGACCGACTGCGCGACATCGGCTGCTACCGAGGGCTGCGACATCGACGCGGCTTGCCGGTGCGGGGGCAGCGGACCCGAACCAACGCCCGTACCCGCAAGGGGCCCAAGAAGACCGTGGCCGGCAAGAAGGGCGTGAAGGAGATGCACCGTGGCTAAGAGCGGCAAGCGCAAGGTGCGTCGGCATGTGGCCAAGGCAATTGCTCACGTGAAGGCGACGTTCAACAACACGATGATCACCATCACGGACACCAATGGCGAGACCCTGTGCTGGGCGTCCGCCGGGACCGTGGGGTTCAAGGGAACACGAAAATCAACCCCGTTTGCGGCTCAGCGTGCGGGGGAGCGGGTGGCCCACGCAGCGAGGCGGTTTGGGGTCACCGAGGTGGAAATCAAGGTGCGCGGCCCGGGTTCCGGCAGGGAGTCCGCGATCTCGGCGTTGCAGCAAGCGGGTCTGCGGGTGCAGTCCATCGAGGATGTCACCCCGCTCCCGCACAACGGGTGCCGACCGTCGAAACGGCGTAGGGTGTAGCTATGGCAAGACATCTTGGACCCGTGTGCCGTTTGTGTCGTCGCGAAGGCATCAAGCTGATGCTCAAGGGGGCGCGCTGTGATACCGCCAAGTGCCCGATGGAGAAGCAGTGGCGGAACATGCCTCCGGGTATGCAGTCGTATCGCCGGGGCCGGGGGCGCAAGCAGTCGGCGTACGGAGTGCGGTTGCGCGAGAAACAGAAGGTCAAGCGGTATTACGGCGTGTGGGAACGGCAGTTCATGCTCTACTTCCGCCGTGCGGAACGGGCGCGGGAGAACACGGGCGTGGCCCTGCTCACGTTGCTCGAACGGCGGCTGGACAACGTCGTTTACACGCTCTGCATGGCCCCGTCGCGCAAGTCGGCTCGGGTGGCGATTGTGCACGGGCACATCCGGGTGAACGGACGGAAGGTTGATCGCCCGAGTTACCTTATTCGGGTCGGCGACAAGATCTCGGTTCGGTCGGCGGACAAGAGCCGGAAGTGCATTGCGCAGCACCTCAGCGATGATGGGGCCGGACCGGTCCCGGCGTGGCTGTCCTTCAACCCCGAGCAGTTGGAGGCGTCGGTGGTGTCGCTGCCCACGCGCGACGACGTGAAGATACCAGTGGAAGAGCAGTTGATCGTCGAAATGTGCAGTCGCTAGGGCGACGCCGCCTCCCTCGAAGGCACCCGGCGGTGGCCTCGGGGAGCAGCGGTGCTCGTGTGCGTCAGAAACCCCCCACGGGAGATCGACCAGATGCGGATCAGATGGCGCGGTTTGGAGTTGCCCAGCCAGGTCATTCAGGACGAGGAAGCATCGTCCGACATGTATGGGCGGTTCATCATCGAGCCGTTCGAGCGCGGGTTTGGCACGACGATCGGCAACAGCCTCAGGCGGATTCTGCTCTCCAGCCTCGAGGGAGCGGCGGTCACCAATGTGAAGATCGCCGGTGCCGATCACGAGTTCACGAGCCTGGACGGCGTGCTCGAGGACGTGACGAACATCATCCTGAACATCAAGGGACTCGTCATTCGACTCGAGTCGGACGAGCCGAAGATGATGAGGGTCTCGCGCAACACCCGGGGGGAGGTGCGTGCAGGCGACATCGAGGCCGACCCGGCGATCACGATCGTCAACGGCGACCACGTGCTCGCAACCCTGACCGATGATGTCGAGTTCTCGATGGAAATGACGGTTGGCGCCGGGCGCGGGTACCGGTCGGCCGAGGAAGCGGCGGAAGCGGAGCTGGAGCCGGAGGCCGCGGGCGAGCGCGAGATCGGCATGATCCCTGTCGATGCAATTTACTCGCCGGTGAGCCGCGTGCGCTACCGCACGGAGGAAACGCGCGTCGGGCAACGGGTCAACTACGATCGTCTGATCATGGAAGTCTGGACCAAGGGTGTGGTCCAGCCGCAGGACGCGTTGGTCGAGGCGGCCAAGATCCTCCGGAAGCACCTAAATCCGTTCGTGCAGAGTCACGAGCTCGGTGAAGAGGTGGCGGCGGAGACAACTGCGACGCCGGAACAAGAGGACGTAGACGAAGAGTTGAAGCGGAAACTCGCTCAGCCGATCAGCGCATTGGACCTGTCGGTGCGGGCGAGCAACTGCCTCGAATCAGCCAAGATTGCCACCGTGGGCGAGTTGGTCGAGATGGACGAGTCGGCGCTGTTGCAGGTTCGGAGTTTCGGCCGGACTTCGCTTCGTGAGGTCAAGCGAAAGCTGCAGGACCTCGGCCTGTCCCTTGGGATGGGCGCGGCCGGAGGCAATGGAAGCAAGGAGTAAAGCGTCGTGCGACATCGAATGGCACACCGCAAGCTGAACCGCACCACGTCGCACCGACGGGCCTTGCGCCGCAATCTGGCGCAGAGCTTGTTCGAGCACGGGCAGATCACGACGACGCTGCCGAAGGCCAAGGACCTGCGACCCTTCGTCGAGAAGCTGATCACGCTGGCCAAGCGGGCACGAGACGGATCGAGCAGCGCTCGCAGCCGCCTGATGCAACTGCTTGGTGACCGGGCGATCATCCCCGCTGACCACCAGGAAGCGTACGAGGTCATGGGGGACGCGAAGCGAGCCAAAGTGCTCCGATCGCGAAGCGGCCGACGCCATCGGACGGGCGAGCCGAAGGGGGGATTGAAGTTCACCGCCGAGAGCGTCTACCACCGATTGGTCAATACCGTCGCGCCGCAGTTCGCGGACCGTCCGGGCGGCTACACTCGGGTGATCAAGCTCGCCAAGGCGCGGCTCGGGGACGCCGGAGCAACTGCAGTGCTTCAACTCATCGGTGAGGAGGAAGCGCCCGGAAGTGTGTCCCGACCCGAGAAGACGGCCCGGCAGCGCCGGAACGACAGGCGGTATGCGGCGGTCGCCAAGGGCGCGAAGGGTGAGGGCAAGGCCGGCGGGGCCGTGGTTGCCGCGGAACCTCCGGCGGAAGACCAGACGTCGCCCGACGAGCCGGAGGCCGAGGCCGGGACCGCGACGGCAGAGGAGACCGACACCGAGGCGCCCGCCGCCGACGAAGAGAAGGACGAGGCGTAGCCCACCGTCACTGGCGCATGGCGTGGGGGTGTATGGATGGCCGTCGACCCCAACTGCATCTTCTGTAAGATCGCGGCCGGCGAGATTCCGTCGCTTGAGATCTTCGCCGACGACGACATCCACGCGTTCCTCGACATCGACCCCCTGGCCGACGGGCACCTCCTGATCATCCCCCGGGCACACTACGAACGCCTCGACGAGATGCCGCCTGAAGCAGTCGGACGTGTGACCGGGCATCTGCCGCGGTTGGCGCGGGCGGTCACAGCCGCCACCAACGCCGAGGGCTATAACATCCTTCAGAACAACGGCGCCGTCTCGGGGCAGGCCGTGTTCCACGTACACTTCCACATCATCCCGCGCACCGGCGCCGACGGCCTCGGATACCGCTGGAATGCGGGCAAGTACGAAGCCGGACGGGACGTGAAGCTCCAGCAGGACATACTGTCCGCTCTGAAGACGTAAGCCCAGCGGCACCTGCGAATTGCAGATCCCGAATCAGGTCTTGGGTGGGAGTATTGCCCCGGTGGCGACGAATGGGCGAAGTAGCCGGCTATGCGCTCTCGCGGTTTAGCCGCTCGTAGTTCTCCCGCTCCCCCCGGCCGCGGAGGGGATAGTCCTTTCGCAGCGGATGCGCCTCGAAGCCGTCCCACGTCAGGATCCGGCGGAGGTCCGGGTGGCCGGTGAACGTGATGCCGAACAGGTCGTAGACCTCGCGCTCGAGCCAGTCGGCCCCCGGCCAAACGTCGGTGACGGTCGGTACGGATGGGTCCGGGTCGTTGAGGAACACCTTCAGCAACAGACGTCGGTTGTGGGTCAAGGAGACCAGATTGTAGACCACCGCGAAGCGATCCTGTGCATCGGGGAACTCGAGGTAGTCAACACAAGTCAGGTCGGCCAGTTGCGCGTATCGACAGCCTTCGTCGTCGTACAGGAAGCGAGCCGCGCGGGGCAAGGCATCGGCCGGCAGGGCGAGGTAGAACTGATCGCAATCAGGCCCCGCATGCAGCGGTCGCGGGGATAGGTCCAGGTCGGCAAACGCAACGGCCAGGGCGGCGAGATCGGGTCGGTCTTGGGTCGGCGTATCACTCATGTTGGCTCTATGGTTTGGGTGCGGAGAGCGTCGGATCCACCTCGAGCTGGTAGGTCGGTTCGGCCACTAGCCTTGCACCCTCGCCTCGCTGACCACTGGTCCGGATGCCGTCCTCTTCGACGATTCGCTGGATCGCCATCACGCCTTCGATGAGCGTCTCCGGGCGAGGCGGGCAGCCGGGGACGTAGACATCGACGGGAAGGAACTGGTCAACGCCCTGCACGACGCCGTAGGTATCGAACACGCCGCCGCTGCTCGCACACGCGCCCATCGAGATAACCCACTTCGGTTCGGCGATTTGCATGTAGAGTCGCTGCAGGACGGGCATCATCTTGATCGAGACACGTCCCGCGCAGACCAGCAGATCACTCTGCCGGGGCGAGAAGCGCATCACTTCCGCACCGAAGCGGGCCAGGTCGTAGCGGCTGGCTGCGGTCGACATCAACTCGATTCCGCAACACGCGGTCGCGAAGGGCAGCGGCCAGAGCGAGTATTTCCGGCACCAGTTGAGGCCGTATTTGCGGAAGAAGTTGACCAGCGTCTCCAATCGGGTCGTAAGGATGTCGTCGCCGGACATCAGTGACCCGGTGGCGGGACGGTCCCCGGCGGCTAGTCCCACTTGAACACCCCCTTACGCCATGCGTAGACGTAGCCCACGAGCAGGATCAGCAGGAAAACGAGCATCTCGACGAGCAGGAACCCCTTGGTGCCGAACGCGCCGATGGTGACGTTGTCGACTGCCGCCTTGTGAAACAGCGGCCCCCACGGCCAGAAGAAGACGACCTCTACGTCGAAGAGAAGAAAGACCAGTGCCACGAGGTAGAACCGCACGTTGAACCGGCGGCGGGCGTCGGCGACCGGCGGCATCCCGGACTCGTAGGGCGTGTCCTTGACCGGCCCGCGCCGCTTCGGTCCCAGCGTGTGAGCCAGGATCAGCATGGCCGCAGCCATGCCGATGACGACGAGCAGAAGCACCAGTACGGCGCCGTAGCCCGGAGCTGCTGCCAACAAGGATGGATCAGCGTGCATCGTGGCTCCCTGCGCCCGGCCTCGGCGGCCAAGGGCTCGCTGCCTGCTCCCCTCATCGGAACCGGGGCTCAACCCGCACGGCTACTGTAGGCTCCCGGCTGCGGAAATCAAGTTGCAGGACGGGTGTTGGCGCGGTTGGGCTCGGGTAGAATGCTCCCGTGCGAATCCCAGTGCGGACGCGAGAATGCGGAGAACCGAATCATGGCACGAGTAGCGGTTTGTTTGTCGGGTTGTGGGTTTCTGGACGGGGCGGAAATCCACGAGGCCGTGTGCACCTTGTTGGCCTTGGACCAGGCTGGGGCCGAAATCGTGTGCTGCGCCCCGGATGTGCTTCAGCAGGACGTGGTGGACCACGCTCGGAGCGAGCCCGCTTCAGGTGAGCGCCGCAACGTGCTCACGGAAAGCGCCCGGATCGCCCGCGGGCAGATCCGGGATATCGCGTCGGTGCAGGGCGCGGACGTGGACGCGCTCATCTTCCCCGGCGGGTTCGGAGCGGCCAAGAATCTGTGCTCGTTTGCCTCGGACGGGCCGGCCTGCTCCGTGAACCCCGATGTGGAGCGGCTCGTCGGAGAGATGCTTGCCGCCAAGAAGCCCATTGGTGCGATCTGCATCGCCCCTGCCCTGCTGGCTCGGATCGTCGGGAAGAAAGACATCCATCCGAAGCTCACCATCGGGACGGACAAGGGGACCGCGGCGGCGATCGATCAGATGGGGGCGCAGCATTGTGACTGCGCGGCCAGCGAGCACGTCGTTGACGAGGCGCACAAGATCGTGTCCACGCCTGCGTACATGCTCGGGCAGGGTCCGGCCGAGGTGTTCTCGGGCATCAAGAAGCTGGTGGACGACGTGCTCCGGCTGGCAGGGTGAGGCCCGGCCGCGGCGACCGCTCCATTCAGCGTCGGCGTCGGGAGCGTCGGGGCTTCTGGGGGGGCTTCGAGCTGGGGGCGGAGGTGGACCCCTCCTCCGCCGGTGCAGGAGCCTCACGCGATACGGAGAAGCCGGCCCATTCCGGCAATCGGGCCAGTTCCTTGCGCGTGAACGTGGCCACGATCCAGATGAAGACCGGCACGATGTAGCTCGTGGCCGGGGCCAGCGTCAACTCGAGATTGGTCTCGTGGATCACGCTTTTCCAGAAGGGACTCGGCGCATAGAGCGCGAGTGGGTGGCCCGGTTCGGTGTAGCCGTCAAGGAGCCAGAACACGAGCTTGACGGCGATGAACAGGTGGACGAGCACCAGGCCCAACAGCAGGGCCCGCGCGCGTCGGCGCCAGGGAATGGGCGTGGCCAGCACGAGCGCAATGATGACGGCGGTGGAGATGTAGCCCACGAATCGTGTTCGCATCGCGATCGCCGCCACGCCCTTCACGCCCTTCTTCTCGAGGATGGCACCGAGATCGTTTCCTTCCGTATCGTCGTCGTAGATGGGGCGGAACTCGACCGTGCCCTGCGAGCCGAATGACCCGAACGTCGTCTGGGCGGTGATGTGGAAGAATCGACGGTAGGCGTCCTGCAGGCCTGGCCACGGTGCCATCAGCAGGCCGTAGACCACGAGCAGCTTGAGGAAGAAGACGGCAATCAGCTTACGCGGAACCATCGGCCTTCACACTTTCGTGTCGCGTGGCCCACCGCGCCCAGATCAACCAGAAGAGCAGGGCGAGGAAGATGAACACGGCTTGCCACACCTCGTAGTGCATGACCTTGAACGCCTTGGGAAAATGAATGCCGATGTAAAACAGGCTTACGATACGGATACAGTTGACGATCTGTAAACTCAGAACTCCGGACGCAATGCCGACGCCCTTGGCCAGCAGGGGGGCCGGAAACGCGACCACCGCGGCCAGGAACAACGCAGACGGCTCGAGGGCGTCGCAGCCGCGCACGATCCGCACCGAGAACTCCGGGGAGATGATCGACTCGCCGCTGACCCGGGTCCTGTTGCCCATCCAACTGAGGACCGTGCTGCACGCGCGGGCAGTCAACTGGAGGTACGAGCGAAACGTGTCGTCGCCCTTGCAGACGAACACCAGCGAGTTGCCCTTGGAGAAGTAGCCGATGAACCAGACCTCGAAGACGCCCATGAGGATGGCGAACACGAGCACGAACCGGAGCACGGGGTGCCGGCTTTCACCCCACGGGGGTTTGCGTCGTTTCTTCGGAGCGGGATTCTTGGGCGGCTGCGTCTCGGGGCCGGCCTCTTCGGGGGAAGCGGGCTGCGGGCTGCGGGCCGAGGGTTTCTTCTTCGATCGGCTCACGGCTGACTGGTGTCCTCTGCTACTACGCCCGTCGTTGTTTCGCTCAAACCAAGGCTCAAGAGCGAAGGTCGTCCCGTGGGCTTCTCACGTGCATGTGAGACCGGGCTAAGGGCTAACACGTAGGAAGCGTACCACGGTGTGTACGGCGACACCATACCCCTGGTTCAACATCACGCTTCGGGATGCCCGCGGGCGTGCCGTGACGGGGAAGCGAGGCGGGGCTCCGCGCCTACCGCGTTGCGGATCCGCCGCGGGTGGTCGCTTCAGCCATAACCGAGATCCGCGAGATCGTCCTCATCCAGGCCGAAGTGATGGCCCAATTCGTGCAGCACGGTTTTGCGGATCTGCCGCACCATCTGGCGACGGTTGCGGCAGATTCGTTCGATATTGCGTTGGTAGATGATGATGCGATTGGGCATCGGGGGCGGGGCTTCCACGTGTCGTTCGGTGAGCGGGACACCGTGGAACAGGCCCAGCAGCGTTCGCGCGTCGCCCAGGCGCATGCGTCTGACGGTGTCGGCGTCGGGGACGGGCTCGATGTCGATGATGATGCGCTCGAGGTAGTCGTCGAACGCCGGCGGGATGCTGTCCAGTGCATCGGCGACCACGTCCTCGAAGTCCTCCTCACTCATTCGCAGCATGTTTGCATCCCGTTGCTTGCACCCGGCTTGCCGCCGGCTAGAATCCGGCTTGGCTCACTTCATCCTACCACGAGGAGTTTCGGCGTTGGATAGCTTCGGAAGAATGCTCGGAGCGGTGTGCGGCGGTGCGTTGGTGATTGGGGTAGTCGGTTGCCAGCCGACCGCGTACAAGATCACGCCCGTTCCCGTGGAGCGCGAACTCAAGGAGAAGACACTCATCTCGGAAGGGGGGTTCGCTCCGCCGAAGATCGCTCTGATCGACGTCGACGGCGTGCTCACGAACGCCCCGGGATGGTCGCTGCTGGGCGAGGGTGAGCGTCCGGTCTCGCTGCTGCTCGAGAAGCTCGACCGGGCGGCCGACGACGACCGCGTCAAGGCCGTCGTGCTGCGGATCAACTCGCCCGGAGGCACGGTGACGGCCAGCGACTTGATGTACGACGAGCTGCAGCGATTCAAGGAGAAGACGAGCAAGCCGGTGGTGGCCATGCTCATGGACGTGGCCGCCAGCGGTGGGTAGTACATTGCCAGCGCCGCCGACGAGATCATCGCCCACCCCACGTGCGTGACCGGCAGCATCGGCGTCATCATGCAGATGGTCAACGTGGCCGGCACACTGAGCAAGATCGGCGTGGAGACCGACGCGATCAAGTCGGGGCCGAACAAGGACGCCGGCTCGCCGTTTCGCAAGATGACCGGCGAGGAACGACAGCTCTTCCAGGGAATCATCGACGAGATGTACGAGCGGTTCGTGAAGGTCGTGGACACCGGCCGGCCGAAGCTGACCACAGACCGTGTTCGCGAACTGGCCGACGGACGCGTCTACACGGCGAAGCAGGCCCTCGACGCCGGCCTCGTCGACCGCCTGGGAACACTCCGCGACGCCCTGGCCGCGGTCAAGGAGCGGGTGGGCGCCAAGCGCATGATGGTAGTAACCTACCACCGGCCGCTCGCCTGGGAACCCAACATCTACGCCGAACACCGCGACCGCCCGGTCAACGTCTCGATCATGAACCTCTCACTCCCACCCTGGTGGACCCGCCCCGGCCCGGCGTTCCTATACCTATGGCAGCCGGGTCTGTAGTCGTGAGTAGGGCACTATGAATCGGCGTACGTTTCTGGGGCAATCGACCCGCTGGGGTCTTGGAACTGTGGGGTTCGGGCTTGCGGGCCGTCGACTACCAGCGTGTGGCGCGGCGGAGCCTGCCCGCTCCCTGCGTCGACCCGCCACCGGCCCGCTTCGTGTGCACCCCGACAACCGGCGCTACTTCACGGACGGTAGTGGGCGGGCGGTCTACCTGACCGGTTCCCACACGTGGTCGAATCTGGCGGACATTGGGCCGACAGACCCGCCGGCGCGGTTTGACTTCGGCGCCCACCTGGATTGGATGGAGCGGCTCGACCACAACTTCATCCGGATGTGGACCTGGGAGCCGGTATCCTTCAACACCACGTACCAGAAACGGACGGTCCATCACACCGTGGCCCCGCATCCCTGGGCACGCACGGGTCCCGGCCGCGCACTCGACGGCAAGCCCAGATTCGACCTGACCCGTTTCGACCCGGAGTACTTCGACCGGCTGCAGTCGCGTGTGGCCGCAGCCGGCGAGCGGGGTATCTACGTCTCGGTCATGCTCTTCGAGGGGTGGGCCATGCAGTTCTCGGAGGGTGCCTGGTTGAGTCACGCGTTCCATTCGAAGAACAACGTCAACGGGATCCGGGCGGGCCGGAACGAAGACGGTCGGGGCCTCGAGATCTACACACTCGCTGACCGGCGCATCACGGCGCTGCAGGAAGGTTACGTCCGGAAGGTCGTCGATACGGTCAACGACCTCGACAACGTTCTGTTCGAGATCTCCAACGAGAATCACCCTGACTCGACGGCGTGGCAGTACCACATGATCCGGTACGTCCGGGAGTGCGAGCGGGGAAAAGCCAGGAAGCATCCCGTCGGCATGACCTTCCAGTATCGCGGCGGCAGCAACGCGGCGTTGTTCGACAGCCCCGCAGACTGGATCTCGCCCAACCGCAAGGGCGGCTACCGTGACGACCCCCCGGCCTCCGACGGCAGCAAGGTCGTTCTGAACGACACCGACCACCTGTGGGGAATCGGCGGCAACCACCAGTGGGTCTGGAAGAGCTTCGTCCGCGGACTGAACCCGATTTTCATGGACCCGTACGACGGCGTGGTGCTCGGTCGGCCGTTCGATTCCAGGTGGGACCCGATCCACCGAAGCCTGGGCTACACCCGCCGCCTCGCCGAGCGGATGAACTTGGCCGCCATGGCTCCGCACGACACCCTTGCCTCGTCGAAGTACTGTCTGGCGCGCCCCGGCAAGGAGTACGTCGTGTACATACCAGGCGGCGGGGCCGTCACGGTGGACCTGTCGGCTGTGCGCGGAAGGGCGGCCGTCGAGTGGATCAATCCCACGACGGGCGCAAGGACGGCGGGCAAGACAACGTCCGAGGGCGAGCCGCGCGAGCTGATCGCGCCGTTTTCGGGCGATGCGGTGACGCACATCAGCGCCGTCGAATGACTGGGCGGTCTCAACACAGGCTTCGCCCGGATGTCGAGCGTCATCTGCCGTTCTCGGAAGAGCGCGGCGTCGCGCCGCTTGCATTCCGTGCTACGTACCACCGTCGGAGGGCCACGAGGATGCCGACGAGAACGATCCACCAAAGGAGCCCGCCGATCAGGACGCGGGCCACGGCGCTCAGGCTGCCGATCAGCATCGATACGCCGTCACTCCACGCTGACGACATCTGCACTGTGAATCGATCCACGGCGCCCGTTGGCTCGGGCGATCCGTCCTGGGCACGAATCGTGATCACGACGGTGGCCAGGGCGACCTGTCGGGCCGTGTGCTGCTGCTGGGCGACGAGCTTCTCGATTCGCTCTCGCACCTGTGCGATGGCCTCGCTGACCTTGAGAAGCTCCTGAAGGGGAGCGTCTTCCCGCTTGTCGAGCAACGCCAGCATCTCCTGCTCGACGCGGCGTTCGTTTCGCAACCGCGCCTCGAGGTCGACGACTTGCGAGGTCACGTCCGTCGACTCGGCCCGCTCGCCGGCGACGTCGGCTAGCCCACGGAGCGTGTTCAAGACCGTCGACAGCCGACCGCTGCGGACCCGGAGCGTGACGTACGCACTCAGATGGGGCTCGGCGCCGTGGAGCTGCGCCTGCTCGACGTACTCACCCTCGGCCTCGCTCGGCACGATGCTGATGATCTTGAGGTAGACGCCGCGCACGTCCTCGGCCTCGATGTCAATCGACGCCTTTCGCACGACGTGACGCGGACCGTCGGCAACCGCCTCGGTCGCTGTGACGGAGTGCGCGGCACTGGCGTGGGGATCTGCCTGTGCGATCTCCGCCGGCGAAGCCGGGTCCATCATGTGCAACGCTGCAGGTGAATCGGTTGGCGCGGCGGGGCGCGCCGCCCGGAGCTCGCCGTCGCCGTTGATGTCATCCATCACAAACCCGACATCGAACTCATTGGTCTCGTAGTACGTCTTTCCCGGAGAGATGCCTCGCAGGTTGGCGGCGCACACCGAACGCTCGGCATCCGGGTTGTTCAGCGTCAAGGTGACGGCCGCCAGGATAACCGCCGCGACGGGCACGGCGATCCAGGGCCATCGGGACTGGAGCAAACGACGAAGGGCGTGGGGGCCTCGGCCGGGCGCCTCCGGCGTTGTCGTCAGCGCCTTTCGCCACAGGCCCGGAGCCGGCTCGGTCCACCACGCCAGCCCTTTCAGCGAGTCTTCGAGTTGTCGTTCCTGATTCGCATCCATCGTTCAACCGTTCAACGTGCGCTCATTGGTCTGTACTCATGACCGTCCGAAGCTCGGTCAGTGCCGCGTGCAGGCGCGACTTCACGGTGCCGACGGGGATATCCATGGCCTCGGCGGCCTCGGTGTGAGTCAGCCCGTGCGTGTAGCAGAGCAGGACCGTCTCCCGCAGCGGCGGCGACAGTCGCTCCACCGCGCGTTTCAATCGCTCGGACTCGTCCCGCTGCGCCGCGCCTTCGCCGGGGTTCGGCGCCGGGTCGACGGGATCGTTGGACACGTTCTCACCGGATCCGCGCTGGGAACGTAGCAGGCTGCGGCACTGGTTGACGGCGACGCGGTACAACCATGTCTTGGCACTGCTCCGCCCGTTGGTGTCCCTCCGGTGAGCATGCGTAGTCGTCGCTGGGCGACCGATTGCGGCGCG
>CAYMME010000187.1:0-15552 GCA_964391465.1 uncultured Planctomycetales bacterium | reverse complement strand
GCAATGCTTCGCCTTACCGCGGCCGCTTCCTAACGGGCGCGGTTCGGATCAGATGCGCCTCGACAACTCTGAGACACTACGGTAGGAGAGCCTACCTCCGCCGACCTCGGGCACGCGTGGCGGGCGTAGAGCGTTCCTTCGCCGCGCCCTCGAGCCACCGAATGCCTTTCCGGATGCGTCCGAAGACGTCTCCCTGCCAACCGTGGCCGCCCGGATAGGTAGCCAGTTCCGCGTTCGCACCGCTCTTCTTCAGGGCCGCGTGGGCAGCCTTGGCCATCGGGAAGGGGCAGACCCGATCTTCCGGCGAGTGCTCCAGGAAATACGCATGCCCCTTCGCGCGGCCCAACGGCGGCAGGGTCTTGGGCTTGAAGACCGACATCGCGATGTACGAGCCCGTTACGGACTTCTTGCGCTGTAGTGAGATCGCATAGGCCGCCGGGCCGGATGAAGACCACGACAACGTGAAGACATAGCGTTCGTCGAGCTTGTGCTTTGCCTTCACGTCTTTGATGACGGCCTCGACGAACTGCTCTGTGGAGAACTTCTGTTTCGCGACCGGGCTCTTCCGGGTCGGCCAGACAATGTACTGATCGCGGGTCCACCTCACCGCGATCGGCTGGGCGACGAGATACTTGTCCGAGAGCGCGTGCTTGAAGATGCGTTTCACGAACGGATGGAAGTCCGCTCCGCCGTCGCCGCCCGGCAGCACAACGAGGAGCCGGTAGCCCTCCGCCGGTGCCTCGGCCGTGCCCTTGGGGCCGATCAGGAAGTAACGTTTCTTGGCGTCACCGCCGGCACGCAGTTCGTCAGAACGGATCTCGGCCACGTCCGCGTCTCCGGCCGCCGCGGACGCGATGACGAGCAACAGGACAGCCGCCCCGGCCGTCAATCCCCGACACAAACCTCGTCGGCTGGTCATGTGCGTACTCCTTCGCGATTGCCCCGCTCAGCCTTCAGAGTCACGCGCGGAACGCTCACGCTCTGCGCCGCGGGGTGCGGCTTACCTCAACCCCTTGCGAGCACGCTCGAGGGCGTCACGGGCAGACTTGTCGTTCGGGTTGGCCTCGACGATCTGCTCGTAGTACTTGATGGCAAGGTCGTACTTCTTCTGCTCGAGGTATGTAGACGCCAACCCGTAGACTCCGGCATGAGGTCCGGGGAACTTCTCGACCATCTTCTTCCACTGCGCGACGGCTTCGTCCACCTTGCCCAGATCCTTGAGGCACCGCGCCAGGCCGTTCATGGCACCGGCGTGGTCGGACTGTAGCTCGAGGCACTGCTCGAAGTGCTTCTTGGCCTCGGCGGCCTTGCCGCTGTTGACGAGGAGGAAGCCCAGTCCGTTGTGGGCCGAAGCGTCGTTCGGGTCTGCCTTGAGCGCCTTCTGGAACGCCAGCTTCGCCGGTCGGTACATCCCTCGACTGAACAGCGACCAGCCGCGCTGCGCGTCCTTGGACTTACGGGCGGGCTGGGAAGCCGGCGGCGCCGGCTCGATCTGCCGGGGCAGGTCGTCGTCGAGCTGCTTGGCCTTCGCCGCCGCCAGCATCTTCTTGGCGAGTGCGTCCTTGGGCTGGTCCTTCACGACCTTCTGGGCCCACTTGGCCGCGGCGGCGAACTTGCCCTCGAGCAGGTAGATGCGCGTGAGTCCGTACCACGCGGCCGACGCCCCCTTGCTCGCGGCCTTGAGGAGGTACTTGCGAGCCTTGTCGTACTCACGTTGAGCAAGATGCACCTGCCCCAGACCGTTGAGTGCGGCCGCGTGGTTCTTCTCCAACTTCACGCACTGCCGGAACGCCTTCAGGGCGTCCTCGCGGGCCAAGCCGCCGTTGAACCGGCTCCAGCCCAGGCCGTTCCAGGCGTTCGCTGCCTCCGGGTCGAGCTTGACCGCCTCCGCGAACTTCTTCTCCGCCTCCACATACTTGCCCTGCTGCCAGAGCTGCCACCCCGTTTGGCTCAGCCCGGCTGCCTTCTCCGCGTCGTCCACAGAAATGTCGGGGGCGACGACGAGCAGTGTCCCGACAACGGCTGCGATCGTGATGGTCATGGCGATGCCTCCAATCCGCCACCGGCGTCGACGCCGACGGCGCAGTTCATCTTTCTGCAGCGACGCGGCCAGCCGTTGATCGGCCTCACGCATCGCTTCGTTCAGCAGCGCCTCTTCGTCGGTCGTCACCGGCGCGGCGTTGCCCTCGACGTTGGCTCGCGAACCATCACCACTGCCCATGGGTCGTCTACGCTAAATCGCTTTGATCAAGCGGGCTGCCTCCTCGGCCGTCATCTTCCCCTCGCCAACCGCATCGAGAATCGTGCCCCGGATCTTCTGCGTTGCGGCAATCTCGTTGCGCAGCGCGTCGATCACCTTGTCCAGCCGCGATCGAACCGTCGGGTACGAAACGCCCGTCTGTTCCGCGACTTCCTTCAAGCTGCCGCCGGCCAGTATGAACATCTCGATGAATCGCTGGTGCTCGACCGGCAGGTTCCCCAACCGGGAACTGGGAAACGCCGCCTCAATCGCCACCGCGCACCGGTGGCACGTCATGCGGGTCACCGCCATCGACGTCCCGCAATACGGACATTCGGTTCCGATGGGCTGTTCAGCCATTGGTGCGTCGTTCAACTCTACTCATGAAGCCTACCACAGGAGCTGAATATTGTCAAGGGAAACGGCTCTTGTTTTTAATTTTATTGATGAGTCCGGGGCAGCCTGACGTGGTGTAGGGAACGGGTGAGAAGACGGGGGATTGAGGGAACGCGGGGCGGGATCGTTGCGTTTCCGTGCTTCGAGCGCGGTGTCTCGTTCGTTCCCGGGGCCAGATGCCGGAGCCGCGGATGATCCTTGTGGATCGCCCGCGGCTCCGCTGAGTCAGGTGGTCACAGTGATTCCTTCGACGCGAGCGCGCTACGCGCCCTCGACTGCGATGCGTCGGACCCTTGCCTTCTCGGCCTTGTTGAGGGTGACGGTCAGCACACCATCCTTCAGCGTCGCGGCGACCGAGTCTTCGTCGACTGCCACCGGAAGCTGAAACGAACGCGCGAACTGTCCGCACCTGCGCTCACGCAGGTGATACTGTTCCTGCGTGCTCTCGGTCTCCGTTCGCTTCTCACCCTTCAGCGTGAGCACGCCGTCCTCGAGCGTTACTTCCACGCCGTCCTTCGACACGCCGGGAACTTCCGCTTCGATGACGAGATGATCGTCGTCTTCTCTGACGTCGATCCCACGCAGCACGCTGTTCGGCTCCTCGGAAACCAAGTCGAACACGCGGCCGAACTCCCGTGCGAACGGAGTGAACAGATCGTCCCGCCAATGCAACGCAGGCCAAGTACGAGCAACACGAACAGGCAGCATGATGCACCTCCTTCTTGAACGGCTCACCAACTTTCTCTCACCACAGGTAGGTAGCAACTTCCGTGCCACGTCATTGGCTCGCACGTATCCTTCGTGATAACACCTATTTACAACGGTCGACTCCCGAGGCGTCCGCAAATCCGTATTTTTACAGAATCCTCCTTGACGATCGTGGGCGGTATCGGCTAGCTTCATCGCTCCACGGCGTGTTCGCTGATTGCTGGTGTTTCCCCCCCGGCACCACTTTCGGCAGCACGCCCTTTTTTTTTGCGGGGATGCGCGTCCCGCTATTCTCGCTTCATGAAGAGGCCATCATGAGTCGACCGTTGGTCTTGCTGCCGGCTCCCGTTTCCGAACCGGGCATGCGTCTGTTGCACGAGCACTGCGAAGTGGTTCAGCCCGCCGCAGGCCCCGAGGGCTTCGATGCTGCAACGATGGCGCGTGCCGAGGGCGTTCTGGTCAGATTGCTGCGCGTTGACGGCGCGTTCCTGGACCGCACACCCAAACTCGAGGTGATCGCCCGGCACGGTGTGGGTGTTGACACGGTCGACGTGGCCGAAGCCACACGCCGCAAGATCGCCGTCGTCAACACGCCCGGAGTGAATCACGACGCCGTAGCCGAGCACGCAATCCATCTCATGCTCGGCGTGTCGCGCCGCGCGGTGGCGGCCGACGCGATGACGCGCGGCACCGGATTCGGCGGGTTCGCGGGACGACTCACGCTCGCAGGCTACGAGTTGACCGGCAAGACCATCGGCATCGTCGGGATGGGGCGCGTGGGCGCTCGACTCGCGGAGATGTGCGCTCAGGGGTTCTCGATGACGGTGCTGGGCTACGACCCGCCAATCGACCCCGCCGCGTACACCGGACCGGCGACGCTGTGTGAGTCACTGGATGATCTGATCCGGCAGGTGGACATTCTCAGCCTGCACGCCCCGGCCACGGAGGAAACCCGGAACCTACTGAACGCCGAGCGAATCGCGGCCATGAAGCAAGGGGCCGTGGTGATCAACACCGCGCGCGGTTCGTTGATCGAGGAGGACGCACTGGCGGCCGCCCTCGAGTCCGGCCATCTCGCCGGTGCGGGTCTCGACGTCTTCGCCGAAGAGCCGCTGCCGCCCGACTGCGCCATCGCCAAGGCGCCCAACACCCTCTTCTCGCCGCACGTGGCCTCTTCGACGCGAGAGGCGATCGATCGGATGGCCAGGGATTCCGCGCAGTACCTCATCGACGTGCTTCAGGGGCGGCGTCCCAAAGGCATCTACAATCCGGAGATCTACGAATAGCGTCAGCCGGGGAGCGACCACCAGGCGTCGGGAGCGATGCGAGACCGAAAGGCGCACCGGCGGAGTAGGGCCGCAACGAGATGCGCCGGCGTACCCCAAGTCAACGCAGCGGGACCCGTCACCGGCGGACGCGATACCGTCCGTTTGGCCGGGTCAGGCGGACTGCGGTCAGGGCCAGAAGCGTCACAAACGGCGCGAGGACTCCGACCGGGCCGCAGAACGGCACGAAACTGAATGGCGTCAAGGGCATCGGGACGGCGTGAACCTCGTCGAGCGAGAACGTGTTCTCCGGTGACCCGATGTAGCCGTTGCCGTCAATGTCGAATCCCGGCACGCGCCAGGCATAGAGGATGGTCCAGACCCGGATGTCGGGCAGGAACGGATCCGACCGCTCGACGGGCAGCAGCAACTCCTGCCATCCCAGACCCGGCTGTCGGGCGGCGTAGGTCGATGGTGACGTGCAGGCCCCACCGGTCTGCTCGCTTGGCGCCTGGCAGGCCACGGTGGCGGAAACCGTCGGATCTTCTCCGAAGAGCCGATCGTCGCCGACGAGGAACAGCTCGGCGAACCGGTCGCCGAAATGCTCCTCCAGACAGGTTTCTGCGTCCGCCGCGACTCGGTTGATGTTCCGCCGGAAGCTGCGCACGTCGGTCAGTTGATAGAGCCCGTCTCCGTTCCAGTCATCCGCGAGCAGATCCTCGATCATCGATTCGGGGATGGTGGGTGCACCGCAACCGGACACGCGATCCGGGCGGTAGGCGCTCATCCGGTCGTACAGATCGCTGGGGAAGTCGACGATCCCGGTCAGGTCGTTGCCGAAGTCCGACCCGTCCCCGAGCCCGTCATTGTCGAAATCTTCGTCGCCGGGGCCGGGGGCGAACAGGCGATCGAAGCCGCCGGCCAGAGAGGCAGCGACGGTAGCCTGGTTAACGAGCGGGTCCCGGTCGTCCCCGTCGTCCGTGCCGTCCCCGTCGGTATCCGCATTGACCGGGTCGGTGAAGATGAACCCGTCGAAGTCGGTGTCCTCGGGGTCGACGGTCAGATCGTTGACCAGCGGGCGTTCGCCGATCGAGGGCAGGCCATCGTTGTTCAGATCGAGCCACTCGCTGATCGGATCGATGGTCTCGTTGGCGTCCCACACGCCGTCGCCGTCGGCATCATCGAAGAGGAAGTCTAGGATGCCGTTGTTGTTGTCGTCGATGAACTTGAGGCCGAAGACCTCGATGAAATCGGACAGGCCGTCGCCGTCCGTGTCCGCGGTGTCGGCCTCGGTGGTGACCGAGGGCCGACTGAAGATGAAGCGTGGGGTCGACGTGGATCGCACCGCTGCCGGCGTGGGGACCTGCACGAGGCGGTCCACCTCCAAGTTGCCGGCCAGGCCGGACTCTGGTTCGGTCCCGCCGCGTTCCCAGTTATCGGGCAGTCCGTCGCCGTCCGTATCGACGGATCCGTCCGCCGCACCGTCCCCGTCGATGTCCAGGAGAGACAGCACACCTACCGGCCGGAGGTTCGGCGGATCGAGGTTCTGGGCCCACGCCGGCCCCGCCAGGGCTGCCAGGGCTAATACCAGGAGGATGCCCCATCCGCCGAATCCGCCTCGCGAAGCTGCGCGTGTCAGGCCCATTTGTGCGACTCCTTGCGGCTCGAAGGAGCCGCGGCCATCATGTCATCGTCTGATCCCCCGCCTTCCGCTTCGGACATTCCCCTACCGTATCTTTAGCGCGATCCGCAAGACGCTCGACCCCACTATGGGGTAGCGGAGTCGTTGTCCTCGATCGTCCCGATCCCGAGGCTCGATCCCGGCACCCCGCCGGCGTCAAACGTGGCCCCGTCCGCACCGGCGATGCCGATGTAGAAGACCTCGTCGGCCTCGGCAAGGTCGTCCTTGACCACCTCCACGCGGAAGTTCTTCGACGTGTTCCCGGCGCCGATGGTGAAGAGCTCCGCCTTCGGGAGATAGTCCGCGGGTGCAGTCGCAGTGCCGTCTGCCGTGATGATGGCAACATAGACATCGCGCCCCGACGGAGCCGACAGCATGACCTCGAACGGGAAGTTCTTCGTGCCGCCGCCGCTTCCCTCGTTCCGGGAAACGCTTCCGACGGTAACGTGCGGCTCCGCATCGTCGTTGAGGATCCACCCGTCGCCGGTGTTGTCGCCGATGGTGGCGTTGTCCGCACTGCTCAGCCTGACTCGCAGGTTCTCGTCGTACTCGTTGAGATCGTCGCCGAGGACCTCGACCGCGAATTGTGCGAGTGTCTCACCGGGCAGGAACGTGAGCAGACCGCTCGTCGCAACGAAGTCGCCCTTGGTGGCCTTCGCCGAACCGCTGTTCCTGGTCTCGTACTGCACGGTCACAGTCAAGGCACTGGGCGCGTCCAGCATCACGTAGAGATCCATCTCGACCGAGTCGGGCGTGTTGCCCTCAATCACCGCGTTGTCGTAGATCACCATGGTCGGCGGGGCATCGTCGTCCTTGATCATGCCCGTGCCCTGGCCGATGCCGAGGCCCGCGTTGACCGGATTGCTGAGATCGACCAGCAGCGTCTCGGCGTTCGCCTTGTTGTTCGGGCCTTCGTCCAACAGATCGCCGAAGACGTTGACCACAACATCCTGCGTGGCCTGGCCCGGGGCAAAGACGACCGTGCCCGAGGCGGGTGCGTAGTCCACACCCGGCGTGGCCGAGCCGGGCGTCGTGTCGTACTGCACGGTCACTTCGTACGCACTGGGGTTGCTCAGGCTGACGGTGAAGACCGCGTCGGCGGTGCCGTCCGCTCCGGCGTCGGCCTCGTCCATCACCGCCTCGTCGTCGATGTCGACGGTCGGTTCCGTCTCATCGTCGACGATGACGCCTTCCGCCATGTTGGCGTCTCCGTTGGTGACGATGGTCGCGTTCACCGGGCTGTCGAGCTGGACGAAGAAGCGTTCTTCGTCCTCGTAGAGCGCGTCGTTGTTGACATCGATGGCGATCACCTTGATGGTGTCGCCCGGAGCGAACGTCAACGTCCCGGAATCGGCGTCGTAGTCGTGCTCAGCCAGTGCCGGGTCGCCGCCGGCCAGGGCGCTATCACTGATCGTCGACCAGTTCACCGTCACTTCCTGATCCGTCAGGCCGAGCAACTCGACCTCGAATTCGGCATCGATGTTGGGCTCGCCACCGTCGGCAACGGCCGTGATCATCAGCCGCGGCTCGTTGTCGTTGTCGATGATGTAGCCCCGCCGCTCCTGGACGCCCCAAGTCCCGTCCGACTTGTTCGACAGGCCGACCGTGAAGAACTCGTCCGGCTCGTCGTCGTTGTCCTTGAACACCGCCACGTCGACGGGCACAACCTTGTCCCCGGCGAAGAACTCCACGACCGTCCCGATGTGCTCGTCGTAGTCGTCGCCGCCGGTGGCCGTATCGATACCACTGCCGGTGTCGAACTCGACCGTGATCGGCTCGGTGCTGGCATCCGGCGGATTGGACAGCCTCACCTTGAAGCGGAAGTTCTTCGTTCCGCCGTTGCTACCCTCGCTCTTGGTCACGTCCGCGTCGATGCTGACCACCGGCACGTCGTTCCTCGCGATCCGGCAGTAGCTCTCGCCCGCACCCGCGATTAGGACATTCACCGGATCCGTCAGCATCACCGTGAACCCTTCCTTGAGCTCGTAGCGATTGTCGCCCTTGACGTGGACGATCACCTGCTTCGACATCTCGCCCGGGGCGAACGTGACGTCCGTGTCCAGGGCAACGTAATCGTCGCCCGCAACCGCGTCGGCGTTCGCGCCGCCGTCGCCGTCGACGGTGACGACACCGACCGTCACCGGCACGTCGCTCGGTGCGTCGAGCGTCAGCGTCCAAACGGTCGGCATGCGACCTGCATCGGCTTCCTCCACCGTAACGTTACCACTGAGGGATACCTCGACCGGATCGTCGTCGTCGGCAATCAGGCCCTCGCCCTGGGCAACGGCCACGGTGGCGTTCACGGGATCGATGAGGTTCACGAGGAACGTCTCTTCGACCGCCGCGTCACCATCCTCGTCCAACCCGTCGTCGAGCGTGTCGACGGTGAACGTCTTGGTCTCGAACGGATTGAAGGTGAGCAACTCGATCGTCGGCTCGTAGTCGCCGCCGGCGACGGTGGCCGTACCGTCCTGCGTTACCGCAAACACGGTGACCGGCTCTTCGCACGCACCGTCAAGGGTGACCTCGAAGCTCGCCGTGCCGCCTTCAGTAACCACCGGAGCGTCGAAGATCGTCAGCTCGGGCAGTGCCTCGTCGTCGTTGATCGTACCCACCCCCAGCCCGTCGCCGCTGCTCAGGGCCCCGGGAACGATCGCCCCGCCGATGCGTACGTTGGACAGCTCGACCTCGAACGTCTCGTCGCCCTCGCAGGCGAGATCATCATCGAGGATGACCACCGAGACCGTCTGCTCCACGGTCGTGTTGTCGGCCGGGAACGTCAGCAGGTCGCTGTAGGCGTCGTAGTCATCGCCCGCAGTGGCGGTGTCATCGTAGGTATCGATGTTGAACTCCAGACCGGGCCGGTTGTCCGCGATCGGGCTGGAGAGCTTGATCGTGAAGTCCGCCGTCCCCGCCGTCTCGTCCACGGTCACATCGTCAATCGACAGGGTCACGACATCGTTGTCGACGATCGTGCACTGGGCCGACCGCCCGTTGATGTTGTTGTTCTGGTACTTGGCGTTCTCCGGGAACTCGCTCAGGAGCAGGCTGAATTCCTCGTCTTCCTCGGCGAGGATATCGCCGTTGACCTGCACCACGATCAACTCGGACGTGTCGCCGGGCACGAACCGGACGGTCCCGGTCGCGGCGGCGTAGTCGCCGGGCGCGGCGGCATCATCCTCTTCGATCGTGCCGTCGGTCGGCAGCTCGTTCCCGTCCACCGTCTCGTAGTCGACGGTGACCGTCTGATCGGTCGGCTCGTCCAGCGTGACCGCGAAGATCGCCGCCAGCTGGCCGCCGTCGCCTTCCTCGACCACCACGTCCGCGATGCGCAGGACCGGCAGGCCGTCGTTGTCCCGGATCCGGCCTTCCGCCACCTCGCCGCCGGCGGCGATGGTCGCGTTGGTCGGAGCGGAGAGCTCAGCGAAGAAGATCTCGGCGTTGGCCGCGTCGTTCGGCCCCTCGTCCACGTCGTCATCGATGACGTTCACCGCGAAGGTATCGACCAGCGTCTCACCCGGAGCGAACGTGAGCGTCTCGGTCCTGGCCTCGTAATCGCCGTCACTGACCGTGGCCGTCCCGTCTTCGGTCGACACCACCACCGTCACCGGCTGCGAGGTGGGCGGCAACAACCGAACCTTGAACGTGATGCTGCCTACGCCTTCGTTCTTGGCGTTGGGCTGGTCCACCGACAATACGGGCTCACCGTCATCGTCGAGGATGGTACCCAGGGCCACGAGTTCGGCCGCACCGCCGGGGAAAGCCGCGCCGCCCGTCGGGGCGGTGAGCCGCAACACGAACGCCTCGTTCGGCTCGTCCAAGTCGTCCTGCTTGACCTTGACCGTAATGGTCTTCTCGGTCTGGCCGGGATTGAACGTGAGCGAGCCGTTCTTGTCGTCGTAGTCGTCGCCCTCAGTGGCCTCGTTCGGGTACAGATTGCCCACGGCGTCGTCCGTGTCGTAGTCGACCGTGACCGCAGCCTCGCTCGCCTTGGACAGCGAAACGGTGAACTCGAAGTCCATCTTGCCGCCGCCCGACCCTTCGACGAGCGTCACGTCGTCGATGCTGAGCACCGTCGAGTCGTCGTTGACGATGGTGAAGGGCTGCGTGCTCGTGCCGAGATCGGCATTGGTCGCGTTGCGCAGCTCGACCTCGAACTGCTCGTCATCCTCGACCTTCGTGTCGCCGTTGAAGGTCACCAGGATCTCCTCCGACGTGTCGCCGGGCAGGAACTCCAAGGTCCCGTCCGTGTCGACATAATCGCCGTCGCCGACCGTGGCCGTGTCGTTGTTGACGCGGTAGTCGACGGTCACGATCTCGTCGCTCGCCGGAGTCAGCGTGACGGTGAGAACCGCAGTACCCGTACCCGTATCGCCCTCGGGAAGGCTGGCGGCCGCCAGCAGATTCAGCGTGGGCGTGTCATTGTCCGTGATGTCCACCACGGCATCGTCGATCACGATGTTGTTGTAGTTGGGATCGACGCTCTCGGCCCGGTGCATGATGACGCCGATGTGCGGTCCCTCGACATTGCTGTCGTCGCGCACCTCGACGTCGACCGTCTGCGTCGTGCCGGCCGGAGCGTCCTTCGCGAACGTCACCTTGTTCGGCGTAACGCGGAGCTGGTCGTCCTCGATGATGAACACCTCGACCTTGTTCGTCGGAGAGGTGTTGATCACCAACTCGTACTGGGCCGTGTCACCCTCGGTCATCGCCAGCGAGGCGGGAATCACGAGGATGTCGGCCTCGTCGTTGTCGTTGATCTGCACGACCATGTCGGCGATCGCGATCCCGTTGTAGTCGAGGTCGGCACTTGCCGCCGCGTGCGTCACAAGGCCCGTGTGCACGCCCTCGGTGACACCGTCTTCCACGGCCGTCACCGTGATCGTCTGCTTGTCGGAGTAGTTCGTATCGTCGAAAACGACCTCGACGGACGGAACCGGACCGGAGCCGTCATGCTCCACAAGGAGCTGGTGGTCGGCGGCGATCGTCACCGTCACCGGCTGCGTCGGCGGGGTGTTCAGCGAGACCTTGTACGTCTTCGCATTGCCCTCCTTCATCTCGAGGTCCGTCTTCGTCAGCAGAACCGCGGGCACCGCGCCGTCGTTGTCACGGATTCGGCCTTCGGCCGTCTCCCCACCGGCCGCGATGACCGCGTTGGTCGGGCTCGAAAGCTCGACCAGGAAGTACTCAGCGTTGGCGTCGTCGTCCGGGCCCTCGTCGATCGCGTCGTTGTTGATGGGCACTTCGAGGTCCATCTGCGTCTCACCCGGATTGAACGTCAGCGTCTCCGTCGTGGCCACGTAGTCGTCGTCGGCCACCGTGGCCGTGCCGTCTTCCGTAGACGCCACCACGGTCACCGGCTGAGAGGTCGCCGGCAGCAACCGGACCTTGAACGTGATGCTCCCCGCACCCTCGCCCTTGACCCCCGGCTGGTCCACCGACAACACCGGCAGCCCGTCGTCGTCCAGGATCGTGCCCAGGGCCACGAGTTCCGTCGATCCGCCGAGGAATGCCGCCCCGCCCGTCGGATTCGTCAGACGAAGCACGAACGCCTCGTTCGGCTCGTCCAGGTCATCCTGATCCACCTTCACCGTAATCGTCTTGGCGGTGTGACCCGGATTGAACGTCAGCGTTCCCGTCTTGTCCGCGTAGTCGTCACCCTCGGTCGCCGCGTCCAGGAACAGATCCCCAACCGCGTCGTCCGTCGTGTAATCCACCGTCACCGCGTCCTCACTCGGCTGCGACAGCATCACTGTGAACACGAAGTCCTTCTTGCCGCCACCCGAGCCTTCGACCAGCGTCACCGGCTCCACCGTCACGAGTGTCGAGTCGTCGTTGATGATCGTGAACAACTGCGTCGCCACCCCCAACGCCGCGTTCGACGCGTTGCGAAGCTCGACCTCGAACTGCTCGTCGTCCTCGATTTTCGTGTCGCCGTTGAACGTCACCGAGAACTGAGCCTGCGTCTGACCCGGCAGGAACTCCAGCGTCCCGTTGCTGTCGACGTAATCGTCGTCGCCCGTCGTCGCGCTGTCATTGTTCAACCGGTAGTCCACCGTCACGATCTGCTCGCTCGGCGGAGACAGCGTCACCGTGAACACCGCCGTGCCCGTGCCCGAGTCGCCCTCCGGCAGACCGTCCGTCGGCTCCAGGCTCAGCGTCGGTGTCTCGTCGTCGATGATTTCCACCACCACGTCGTCGATCACGGTGTTGTTGTAGTTCGGGTCCACGCTCTCCGACCGGTGCGTGATCAGGCCCGTGTGCGGACCTTCCACGTCGTCGTCGTCACGAACCTCCACCGTCACCGTCTCCGTCGTGCCCGCCGGGGCGTCCTTCGCGAACGTCACCTTGTTCGGCGTCACGATCAGCTCGGAGTCCTCCGTGATGAACACTTCCACCTTGTTCGTCGGAGACGTGGCGATCGTCAGTTGGTACGTACCCCCGGCGCCGCCTTCCGTCAGCACCAGCGATGTCGGATCGACCACGATGTCCGCCTCGTCGTCGTCCCTGATCGACGCCACCACGTCCGGAATCGCGATCCCGTTGTAGTCCAGGTCGGCACTCGCGACCGTGTGGGTCACCAGGCCCGTGTGCGGGCCCTCCGTAACGCCGTCTTCCACGGCCCTCACCGTGATCGTCTGCTTGTCGGAGTAGTTCGTGTCATCAAAGACAACCTCGACGGACGAGACCTCACCGGAGCCGTCGTACTCCACGAGGAGCTGGTCGTCGGCACTGATCGTCACCGTCACCGGCTCGGTCGGCGGCGTGTTTAGGGAGACCTTGTAGGTCTTCGTGTTGCCTTCCTTCATGGCCACGCCGGTCTTGGTGAGCAGCACGGCCGGCAAGTCGGTGTCGTTGTCGGTGATGGTGCCGGTGCCCTGCGGCGTGTTGATCTCCGCGGGCCCGGTCACGTTCACGAGCGTCACCAAGAACGTCTCGTCATTCTCGACGACCACGTCGTCGTTGATGGGGATGTCGATCTCAATCGCCATCGGGCCGCCGGGCGTAAACGTCAGCGAGCCGGACGTGGGAACGTAGTCCTCGTTCGGAGACGTCGACGTCGCGGTCCCGTCCTGCGTGACGTAGTCCACGGTCACGACATCGTTGATCTCGCCCGCGGCCGCGACTTCGAGGGAGACGGTGAACGTCGCCGTCCCTGCATCTTCCGCAACCACGACGTCGTCGATCACGAGGTCGGCGGTGTCATTGTCCTCGATGGTGATGCCGACCGTATGGTTGATCGGCTCGTCGATGAACACGCCGCCGGTCGGGTTCTCCAGCGCGAGGATCACTGTCTCGTCGTTCTCGACGTCGGAGTCGTCCGCAAGTACCAGGTCATATGTCTGAACGGCGCCGTGGGCCGAGCCGACCGGGAAGACGACCGTCGTCGGCACCGCGAGCGGAGTGTAGTCCTCGCCGGGCGTGGCGGTTCCGGTCCCGGTGTCCACGATGTCGACCGTGACCTCCTGCGTCAGCACGCAGCTCGCCCCGACATCGCCGAGTTCGAGCACGACATCGATCGGGTGGACGCCCGCGTCCTCGGGAACGCTGCTGTCCTTCGCGAACCGCACCTGGCCCGCCAGGATGCGAACCGCGATGGTCACCGGATTCGCTCTGAGCCCGTTCTGATCCTCCGCGGTCAGGGTGAGGGCGCAGGTCTGCCCGGGCGTGTTCGGCGCGGCCCAAATCGTGTGGAGCGACTCCGGGTCGATGAACGCACCGCAGGAACCGGACACCCATTCGTAGTCGACCGGGGCAACGCCGCCCGAACTCGTGCCGAGCAGTATCGCAGTCGCGCCGGCCATCACGCAGGTCGGCGGACCGTCGATGTCCACGACCAACTCATTCGGCACCGCAGCCGGAGCCCCACCGCCGCCGGCAATACCGGTAGTCACGCCGCGCTCGGCGGTGGACGACGCCGTGTTGCCCGCACCATCGGTCACGTCGACGGTGAAGGAAATCTGCGTGGTCCCGATGTCCTTGGCCCGGACCGAAATCGACGCCTGCGTCGTGTCGATCTCGTCGAAGAGCCCGGGGATTACCGGGCTCGAGGTCCACTCGTACGTGTACTGCCCGACGCCGCCGGACGCGTTGGCCCGCAGGTCCACCCGCAGCTCGCCCCCGCCGACAAACACATCGGGTTCCATCGACGCGGCAACCGCCAGCGGCGCATTCACATTGATGCTGGCCACGTCATGGATCACCGCCCCCTCGCCATCCTGCACGGCGACGTGGAAGATTCGATCCCCGATGTTGCCGGGGTCGACGCCCAGAAGGTCGCGAATCTCGTTCGCGGTAACGTTGCGCTCACTGAAGATCGTGTCGTTCTGGCCGTTGAGGTCCGTATCCTCGAGAAGAACAGGCTCCGAGATCCCGTCGGGCGTGAGCCGCATGCCGTCCATCGTCCAAACCACCGTATACGGCTCGAGCGCGCTCGCCGGGAACGCCGTCCCACCGGTAATCTCCGCCCGCAGCGTAGACGTGGTAGCATCGGTTCCGCCGTTGCCATCCACCGTGATCGACGCCGGGCTTGCCGTGGCCACGACGTGCAGCGGCGAATCGGACGGAACCAGCGTGAGGTCGATGTTGCCGACCTCGAACTCGTCGTCCCCAATGATGAGCCGGGCGATCGAAGACGGCACGGCCGCGTTCGGCGCGGTCATGATGATCCTGACGACGTACGGCCGCAAAACCAAGTCCGGCGGGAAGTAGTCGAACGTCATGTCCGGGCGCAGTTCGCTGAGCGTTCCCCATTCGGCCGCGGCGGCATCATTGTCGCCCGTAGCCTCAAAGAGAATCTCCCCGGTAGCCTCATCGCGCACCTCTTCGATTCGGACGCTGATGAAGCTGGGGTCCACGTGATCGGGAGCGATGATGGTGATCGTGACCGGCTCCGTGCTCACCTGCGCACCACCCGTCGGAACGATCGTACGGCTCGCGGACATCACGATCGGGTCGCCGGGCATCGGGGCCCGACGTATCGGTGAACCCGTAGCCGGGTCGATCGCCACTGACGGTAGCGCGGACGCGGAAGGATCCCCTTCGGGAGCGATCAGTGGTGAGTCGCAACCGAAGACGCCAACAAACGCGACGGACAGGCAAATGGCAGCAAGACGTAGTCTGATGTACATAGATCCTTCCCTTGCCAACGACTGTGGCCATTGGGATACGAATGCCCGCCTCCGAGGGCGGGACTCCACCGATGACCTAATCTTGATCCCTTCGTAAAAACCCCCTCGTTTTCGAGCGAAGGGACACTTGGC
>CAYMME010000186.1:0-15706 GCA_964391465.1 uncultured Planctomycetales bacterium | reverse complement strand
GCGACCTGGGCACGACGACCGGCCCGGGCGACACGCTCACGTGCCTGTCGTGTCCCATGATGCACCGGGCGGAGGCCGGGGAGAGGCTGGTTGCCGAGACACTACACGACAGCGGGTTGTGTGTGCGGTGCCATCCCGGGCGCGAAGGCCTGTTCGGCACGGCGCACGATCTGCGGGCAAGCGCTCCGGACGAGCGCAATCTCCAGGACCGGACGGCACGGGACGCTGGTCCGTGCGGCGCATGCCACAGCGCTCATCAGCATGCCCGGCGCTCCGATCCTCAGCCGCTCGACCCGGCGGGGTCGTGCGCGACGTGCCACAATGCCGGCCAGTGCGCCTCGAACATGACGGGATGGCCGTTCAGTCATACTGTCGAGGTCGATGTGAGCCGTCTCGAGGGGGAGGCTGGGAAGACCCTCCTTTCCCATTTGGGTGGTGACCCCAAGAAGGAACTACTGTGCGTGACCTGCCACGATCCGCACGAAACCCGTCACGCCCACTTTCTCCGTCACGAGCCGGATGCACTGTGCGCGTCATGTCACGCCGATCAGAGCGTGTCACTGGCCGGCGCCCACGACTTCACGAACCATCCGGACGTCGAGAACGGCCTGGATCGCACGTGCGCCGAGACCGGCAAGTGCGGATTCTGCCACAGCGTCCACCGAGGCAACGGCTCATCGCTGTGGGTGGCCACGAAGGAGGTTCCGCGCCAACCCGACGAGTTGTGCACGCAGTGCCACCGGACGGACGGGCTGGCTGCCGACATGCCGGGCGCGGCGCTGCTGCATCCGGCCGGCCCGGAGACCGCCGCGCCGACGGAGGCGATGGCGTGCAAGCTGCCGCTGTTCGACGCGGCCGGGAACCGGGCAGACAACGGCTTCGTGGCGTGTTCGTCCTGCCACGATCCACACGGCGGGAGCGACGGGCGGCCGCACCTCCTGCGAGACGAAGGCGGCGGCGGGCTGTGTGTGCAGTGCCACACGGAAGCCGACTCGATTCGGATGAGCTTGCACAGCGAAGCAGAGCTGCGAGGACGAGCGGATGCGAAGCAATGGGCACGGTCGAGCGCATCGTGCGGCCCCTGCCACGGCATGCATGCGCGGGAAGGCGTCGCGTCGGTCGGCACGTGGCTCGGCCCGCTCGGGCCTTCGGCACACCCGGTCGACGTGCGTCGATGCACGGGATGTCATGGCCCCGGCGGCGGCGCGATCCAGGTTACTCCGGTCGATCACCCCCTTGTGGGGTCCCCGGACGTGGGCGACCTGCGTACGGGAGCGTCCTTGCCTCTCGCACACGATGGCGACTCACTCGACGAGGGCGGCCGGATCACTTGCGTGACCTGCCACCTGCCCCATGGGCGTATACCGGAGACCGTGCCACCACTGACGGCGCCCGATATGATCAGCCGGGATCAACGCCGCGCCCGGATGGTGATGCTGCGTCCGTTCCGGGCGCCGAATCTGTGCACCGCGTGTCACGGCTTCGACGGATTGCGCCGATTCCTGTACTACCACGACCCCGATGAGCGGGGTCCCTGGGTTCAGATGCTGATGCCATGACCGGGCGTGGTCTGATCCTGCAATGGGCGTTGCGATGGACGAGAGTGTGTCATTGGTGATCCCCGGCCGCGACACGGCCCGGACGATTGGTGCTTGTCTTGAGCGCGTTGTGCCCATGATGCGCGAGGGGCAGCTCGCGGAGGTCGTCTTCGTGGACGACGGCTCGGACGACGACACGGTTCGCGTTGTGGAGTCGTTCGGCGTGCGGTGCGAGCACAGCTCGGGACGCGGACCGGGGGCGGCTCGCAACGTCGGCTGGCGAGCGGCGACCGGAACGTTGGTCTGGTTTCTCGACTCCGACTGCGTGCCGCACCCGGATGCCCTGATGATTCTGTTGCCCCACCTGGAGGACCCGGAGGTCGGGGCCGTGGGCGGCAGCCTGGGTCTGGGGAACCCGCAGTCGCTCCTGGCGTGCCTCGTACACGAAGAGGTAATGGTACGCCATCAGTCCATGGGATCGCGGGTGGACTTCCTGGCCGCAGCCAACGTCGTGTACCGCCGGGAGATCCTCGAACAAGTCGGCGGGTTCGACGAGCGGTACCTCAAGGCCCAGGATGCGGAGCTGGCGTTTCGGGTCCGGGCGGCGGGGTACACCCTGGCGTTTGACGCGGCGAGCCGGGTCGATCACCACTACATCACGCGATGGGTCAGGTATCTGCGGTCGCAGGCACAGCAAGGCTACTGGCGCGTTCGGTTGCACCTGTCGCACCGCGGCCATGCCGCAGGCGACTCTTACAGCGGCCTCGTCGACCACGTTCAGCCGCCCCTTGCCTTACTTGTGATGATGTCGCTCCCGCTCTTGCTGCCACCGTCCGTGCGATGGATTCCGCCGAGCCTGGTATTGTTGTTGCTCATCACGCAGATTCCGATGACATGGCAATTACTGCGGCGCACCGGCCGGTTACGCTATATCTGCTTCGCCGGGCTGGGGTTTCGCCGCGCGTTCTGGCGCGGCATCGGCATGACGCTCGGCGTGTTGGGTGTGTTGGGAGGACGGCTGCGTCGTTAACTCGGAGTACCGGCACCGGTCATGTCAGAACCGTCCGATGAGAACCTCGTGGACGAAGTGCACGATCACCATTTCCGGACCGATCATCTGCACGCCGATCTCAAGGGCCACTCGGTTCGCGGCGGCATCACCACCCTCGCCGCCCAAGGCTGCAAGTTCGTACTGACTCTTGGATCGACCGCGGCCCTGGCACGGATTCTCTCGCCGGATGACTTCGGTTTGCTCGCGATGGTGATTGCAGTCACCGGGTTCCTGGAGCGATTGAAGGGGCTGGGCCTCGCCGCGTCGACCGTTCAACGCACCGAGATCAATCATCAGCAGGTCACGATGCTGTTCTGGGTGAACGCGGCGTTCGGGCTCGTGCTGGCCGCGGCGCTCGTCGCGTCGGCCCCGGCCATCGTGTGGTTGTACGGAGAAGTGCTTCTGGGGCCGATCACGATGGTGCTGGCGATCGGCTTCGTGTTCAGCGGATTGTGCATCCAACATCAGGCGTTGCTGCGACGGCAGATGCGGTTCGCCGCCCTGGCCGGGATCGATGTCGCGTCGACGATCGTCGGAGTTGCCGTGGGCATCACGGCGGCATTGCGCGGGGCTGGCTACTGGGCGCTGGTGGCCATGTATCTGACCGTCGAGCTGACCAGAGCGGTTGGCACGTGGATCATCTGCCGATGGCGGCCGGGGCTTCCGAGGCGCGGCGGCGGGGTCCGCCCCCTGTTGGCCTTCGGGGGATACCTGACCGCGTTCAACATGATCAATCACCTCGAGCGCAGTCTGGACAAGATTCTCATCGGCGCGTACCTCGGCGCGGGGCCCTTGGGGCTGTTCGCCAAGGGCTACCAGTTGCTGCTCGTGCCCACGCAGCAGATCAACACGCCTCTGACCCGAGTGGTCATGCCGGGGCTGAGCCGTCTGCAGCACGAGCCGGACCGGTACCGGGTCTACTTCCGCCAGGTCGTTCAGTTGGTCGTCGCGGCGGGCATGCCGCTCGTGGTGTTCATGTTCGTGGATGCCGAAGTAGTGATCCTCACGGTTCTGGGAAGCCAGTGGACCGAGGCGGTGCCGATCTTCCGAGTCCTGGCTCCCGCAGCTCTGCTCGGGACGTTCGAGGTTGCCACCGGTTGGGTCTTCGTCTCGCGAGGTCAAGGTGCTCGCCAGTTCCGGTGGGGAATCGTGTCGGCACTGGTAATGGCACTGAGTTTCGCCGTCGGCTTGCGCTGGGGTGTTCTCGGCGTAGCGGCCGCGTGCAGCATCGCCACGTGTGCTCTGCGCCTACCCGCGGTTGCGTACTGCTTCCGGTCGACCCCGCTGGCGGTGTCCGATCTGTTGGAGGCTCTGTGGCGGCCGGCGCTGGCGTCGGTCGCCGCGGGCGCGGTGTTGTTCGCCGTACCGGGCGTCGGAGCTCTGGAGGCACGTCCGTGGTTGGAGCTGCCGATCGATCTGCTGATCTATGCGGTCGCGTACGTCCTGGTCTGGGCCCTGCTCCCGAACGGTCGTCGGATCATGCGCTCGACGTTCGGGCTTCTCGGTGAGTTGCGTCGCGCTCACCAGGCGGCCGTCTCGGTCACGGAGACAACGGAGGGATGAACGCTCCGTCGGACTTGTCCCGCGCGGAAGTCGAGATTCGCGTTCCCCACGTCTGGGTGCGTGCTTAGCGTGTTTTCAGTAGCGCCAGACCGTATTTCAGGGTGCCACGGGCGGCTTGCCCGCCCGTGTTCTGCGGCAACGGCACTGGCAGGCAAGCTGCCAGTGGCACCCGACGCTGGACACGTACACGTCTGAAGACGTGGGCCACCCTGCATCGCAGCTTTCGTTTTGGGTTTCGAGGTCGGGGGTCAGTCGTTATCCGACTGCCAGCGTGAGGTGTCGAAGCCGAACTCTTCGTGCAAGCGGCGCATGTCGTCGCGCAGCTCCGCGCGGATGCGGTCCCGGTGTCCGGCGGAGAGCCGGGCTCCCCGCGAGAACCGCCGGGCCAGGCGCATGCGGATCACCTGCCGATACCGGACCGGGAACATCTTGACCACGGCGGGCAGGCCCGGCACCCGTTCAAGGAAGCGGTAGATCGCATGATCGCTTGGATGATGGGCCGTCTCGAGCCCGCGGAACTCCCAGGCCGGATCGATTTCGAGGAACCGGCACACCCGTTCCAAGAGGGCGCGCGGATCACTCCTGAGATCCTCGAACGCCAGAAGCAGAACGCGGTTAGCCGGGAACCGCCGGTAGTACTCCGCGATCTGCATCGCGTACTTGGAGATCGCGATCATGTCGGGCGTGATCGCCTTGTCGATGGGCCGCTTGCCCTGCTCGGTGCCGTGGAGAACGTGGTGCCGATAGTGCGACTCGATCCGCTCGATGGGGTCGCGAAGAATGTAGATGAACCTCAAGTCCGCCCGCACGCCGGCGATGCGTTGGGCGGCATCCGGGAACTCCGGGATCTTCGTGTAGCAGGTGGATGCCTCCAGGGCGACCCGATGCACGTCCGAATCGAAGTCCCAGAGCGCGTGGTACCAATCGAAGCCCTGGGACCACTTCGCATCGTGGCTGAAGAAGTCCGGTTCCTTCTCACGGGACGGGGCCACCTCCGGATGGCGCGACAAGTAGGTGAACAGGCTCGTGGTGCCGCATTTCATGGCACCGATGATGAGGGCGAATCGATCGATCATGGCCGCCGGAAGCTCCGCGGGCTCGCGCGGGTGGTCACGCGTGGTACGCCTTCTTGTATTCCTCGTAGGGTCTGTCGGCAAGGCCCGAGAACATGCCGGTGCCGTAGGCCAGGAACTGCCGTCCGCGAACGCGCCTGGCGGTTCCCCCAATCAGACCGCCGAGCACGTTCAGCACGCCGATCTTCTGCCATACGATCGCCTTGGCGGCCAGGATGGCCCGCGTTCGGAACCCGGGGGTAAGGTCCAGTTCGACGAACGCGGTCGAGTTGCCGACCCGGTACATGCGCTGAATCAGCCACTGCGTGTTGGCTCGGCTCGCGGGGATCCATTCCGTCACGACCGCATCGTCGGCCCAGACCACGGAGCGGCCGGCCATTCGGATCCGCTGGAAGAAATGGCGGTCCTCACATCCCATCAGGGCAAATCGCTCCTCGAAGCGCAGGTTCAACTCGCCGACGATGTCCCAACGGAACAGGACGTTGTTCGTGAATGCGTGCCCGAGCCGGGTGCCGGTCGGGTACCGCCGCTGATTGAAGAAGCCGCCTTCGACGATCCAGTCCGGAACGGCGTCCGGGAAGTGCGGGACCACCGGGCCGCCCACTACGTCCGCGTCGTGGGTTCGCTGCACGCGCCACAGGGCGTCGAGCCAGTCGGGTTCCGGCACCTCGTCGTCGTCGATGAACGACGCGAAGTCGGTGTCGGGCTCGATTGCGTCGAGGGCTGCATTGCGGGCGAAGGCGATGCCCCGACGAGCTTCGCCACAGTAGCGCACCGGCCACTTGAGCGTTGGACGCCAGCGATCGACAATCGCCTCGGCGCTGCACTGCGGATCGTTGTCGACGATGACGAGGCGGACGTCCGGAGATTCGGCGGCGAACACCAGGCCGTTCAAGCCTTCGAGCAGCCGGCTCAATCCGTCGGGGCGTTTGAACGTGAGTGCACACACCGTGATCCGCGTCATGAGCGGTGATTCCGTCGAGCCGCCACCGGTCAAGCCCCGTGTACGGTTCGGTACTCCTGGTACTCAAACCCGGTGATGCCGGCAAGCATACCCGCACCATAGCAGATGTGGCGGAGATAGGTGACGCACAGGTGCTTGCCGAAGGGGGCCAGGAACGGGAAGAAGAAGAGACCCTTGAAGATGCGGAAGCAGCCGAGGACGAGGAGCACCGCGGTCGCGGCGGGTGCCGAATGGGAATCCCGCTGAACGACGGCGGCAGTCGTGCCGAACCGGAAGGCCCGGCGCAGAATCCACTTCGCGTTGGCTCGGCTCGCGGGGATCGATTCGTGCACGATCGCGTCGTTCGAATAGACGATTACGCAGCCGGCGCGATGGAGGCGTTTGAATAATCGCGAGTCATCACCGCCGCTCAGCGCCATGCGTTCGTCGAACGGCGCCTGCTTGTCTCGGAGCAAGTCGGCACGAACCAGAGCACTGCTAGTGGAGCCGTAGTTCAGACGATGGCCGGTGGGCCATCGCGTGTACTGCAAGAACTCCCCCTTGCGAATCCAGGCCGGGACCTCGGTTGCGAAGTGCGGGATGACCGCCCCCATCACGGCGTCGGCCTTGTAGGCGCGGTGTGCGCGCAACAGTTCGTCGAGCCAGTCGGGCTCCGGGACTTCGTCGTCGTCGATGAAGGCGACGAAATCGGCACCGTCGTCGATGTGGGCGATGGAGGTGTTGCGGGCCGCGGGGATCCCCCGGCGGGGCTCAACCCGGTACTTGAGCGGCCATCTGAAGTCCGTCCGACGGGATTCGCACAGATCTGCGGCGGTGCCAGCCGGATCGTTGTCGACGACGACGACCTCGATTTCCGGCTGATCGTGCGTAAAACGCAACTGATTCAGGCCGTCGAGGAGACGCGTCAACCCCTTCGGTCGTTGATAGGTGATGATGCAAATCGCCACATGCATCGCGGGCGCCAAACCCCCCGTGATCGCTACCGGCGGCCATTCTAGGATTGGGAACCGGCGGGAACAACAACCCGCATGCTATTGACGTCGCACGCACGATGCAGTACGTGGCGCGCACACGATGTCCGAGGAACCACTTGTCTCCGTCATCATCGCGACCCGCAACCGGCGGGAGATGCTAGATCGCTGTCTCGAGGCGCTGTCGAGACAGACCTACGAGCAGTTCGAGGTCATCGTGGTCGACGACGGATCGAGTGACGGGACGACGGACTCCGTGGTCGCATTCGCCACCGCCCATCCGGACGGGCGGTGGCGCTGGCTGCGAAACGATCGCGGGGCCGGCGCGAACCGGAGCCGCAATCGCGGGCTCCGCGAGAGCCGGGGCGGGTACATCGCGTTCCTGGACGACGACTGTATTGCCGAGCCGGAGTGGCTGGAGCGGCTGATGGCGGGCTTCGTTTCGGAGAACGTCGCGGCCGTCACGGGGGCGGTCGTCGAACCGGAGCCGACGAACGTCTACGAGCGCATGCTCAAGGGGACGAGCCGGGTGCACGGTGGAGTTCATGCCTCGCGACTCGTCGCCGGCAACCTGTGCGTCCGTCGCGAGCGGCTTTGCGAGTTCATGCTGGAGGAGGACACGCCGGGCAGCGGCAACGCGGCCCTGGCCGGTCGTGGCGACGAGGACGGGTTGTTCCTGCGGCTGCGTGCGGCCGGCTACGAGCAGCGCGTCGTGCACGATGCCGTGGTCCTACACAACCATCATCACGCACGGGCGAGTTTCTACCGCCTGGCCTACAAGAGCGGGGCGGCGGCGGCGCGGTTGGGCTACAAGTACCACCTGGCTCCGCGCGTCGAACTCATGCCGTTGCTGTTCGCGTACCTCTCGATCCCGCTGATCTGGATCGGGCCGTTCGGGTGGCTGTGCCCTGCGGCGGCCGCAAGTCTCTTCCTGGCCGCGGTCACATACAACGAGTTGACTCGAAAGCGGAAGACCGCCTTCGAGACGCTCGTGATCTTTCCCGTGCTACTTGGGTACTACCACGTTCGGCTGGTCGGCTACGTCCACCAGTACCTCCGGCTCTGGCTCGGGGCGGACAAGCTCGACCGCGTACGGCTGGGCTCGAGCCCTCAGTGATCGGTTCCGCCCTCTCCGCCGTCCGGAGGCGACGCGGTTGGGACCGGTCCAGGAGAGGCGACACCGTTCGCTTCGGGCAGGCGCGGGTCTTGCAGGGCGACGTGACGCACCAGCGTGGTGATGTGGGTCTCGAGCCGCCGGAGCCGAACATACGTCATGAAGAACCCCATCATCGTGATCAGCAGGAACGTGTACAGAACCAGGTCCGCCCCGCGACCGATGCCCAGAGTGTCGGCGGCGAGCCGGGTGGACTCCGGCCAGGCGATCGCGATGCCCGCGGCCAGCCACAGCACTGCCCACGGCAACCCCAAGCGCCGCGCGATCTGCCTGCACCGGACCGCGACGAGCGTGGCGACGAGCAGCAGCCCCAGCACCGTCAATGACACGATCTGAAAACCGCTCATGGCCTCTCCTTCCTTGCGTGCGTTACCGGGTCAGGCGCCCGAACACGTAGTGAATGAGGATGCGGAAGGCTCCGAGGAAGCTCTGCCCTTTGGCCCGTGAGTACTCGGTGTAGCGAATGTGCACCGGCACTTCACAATACGGCAGCCCCGACGCGTGGATCTGGTCGATCAACTCGCTGGCGTGGGCCATGCGCTCGAGGGTAATGCGAATCCGCTGCGCCGCCCGGCGCGAGAACGCTCGCAGGCCGTTGTGGACGTCCGTGACCTTGGCCCCCGATGCGAAACGCGTGAACACGACGCCGCCCTTGAGCAACAGGCGTCGACTGGGCGGAATGCTCTCCGCGCTCCCGCGGAATCGAGAGCCGAGGGCAATCTCGACTCGACCCTCGGCGATCGGTGCGATGAGTGCGGCGATGTCGTCGGCGCGATGCTGCCCGTCGCCGTCGAAGGTGACGACGAACCCCGCACCCTGGGCGAGGGCGTAGTCGATGCCGGTCTGGAGGGCCGCTCCCTGGCCTCGGTTGGCGACATGCCGAAGCACCACCGCTCCCGCACGGGATGCGCGATCGCCGGTGTCGTCCTCCGAGGCGTCGTCCACCACCACGACGTGCGGGTACAGGGCGAGGACCTCCCGCACTGCCTGCTCGATGCAGGCGGCCTCGTTGTACGCGGCCAGGACGACGAATACGCGCACACGCACCGAGTCCGGCAAGTCGACCGTCGACGGAAATTGGGGAGCGTCCTTCGCCTGCGAATCCGACATGCCACCATCCATCCCGTCGTCTGGGCGGCGAGATGACCTGCGTCCGAGAGGGCACGAGCCTCTGACCTGCGGTCTGGAGGACCGCGGCCGTCTTCTGCAAAGCATGATACTGCAAGGGTTTGCCACGACAAGGACTCGACCTCCGAAAACCGTACCCGCCGTCCCCTCCCGAACCGCCGCGCGGCGGCGAGCGATCTTGTTGACTCGCACGCGAGGCGCGGGCGCTCATTGGGCATTGATGAGTGGCTGAATCGCTTCCGGAATTCCCTTGTGGCCGGATTGGAATCGCGCGGGGCGAACGCTTATGCTGGCTCCCGTGTCGCCCCACAAGGCCGTACCAACTTCGCGTTTCGTCGCCGGGGAGCGTACCGGGATATCCTCCCACTGCCTCTGGGCCGCCCTGATCCTCGCGCCGCTGTGCACGGCGTGCACCGAACTGCAGATGGCCGGGTACCGCGACGAGAAGTTCCTCGAGCAGTATCGCTACGCGCTCGGCGAAACCTACATCGAAGTGGACGGTTTGCGGATGTGCTACCAGGAGCGCGGCCAGGGCGATCCGCTGATCATCTTGCCTGGGCTGGGGACATCGATTGACTTCTGGCAGTTGACCATCCCGCCGCTGGCCAAGCATCATCACGTGATTGCGCTCGACTTGCCCGGTTTCGGGAAATCCGCCAAGCCCGACACATCCTACGACCTGAACTGGACCTGCGACCGGATCATCGCCTTCATGGACGCCAAGCAGATTCGGCAAGCGAACGTCCTCGGGGGGTCGATGGGTGGCCACCTCGGCATGCTGCTGGCCTTGCGCTACCCCGAGCGGGTGGAGAGGCTGGTGATGATGGGATCGAGCGGTGGGTGGCCGCAACCCGGCCTCCTGCTCGACCTCGTCGTCAAGATCTTCCTCACGGACGTGATTGTCACCGACCACGTTCGGCGGAACTGGCCGAGCATCTACAGCAAGCTGTCCGAGCGACAGACGCCCATGACCGAGCATCTGTTCCGCTATCAGATGGCCCTGCGCGCGAACAGGACCAAGTTCGCCCCGTCGGGTCGGGCACTTGCCCGCAGCCTGCGGAGCATCTTCTACACCGGGTGCCGTGAATCGCTGACCGAGGTGAAGATGCCCGTGCTCCTGATCTGGGGTGCGTTGGACAGAATCCATCCGGTCAAGGACGGCGTCCACGCGCGCAGTGTGCTGCCCGATTCGAGATTGGTGATCGTGCCGGATGCCGGCCACGAAGTCATGATCGATCAGCCGGACACCTTCAACCGCCTGATTCTGCGATTCCTGGAAGAGGGCACGCAGGGCGTGGAAGATTCCTTCGACAAGCGTTGAGTGCCCTCGTCTCGGGCACCGCAGCAATCCCCTTCGATTCAAGAGGTCGGGTGCCGTCGCTACGGCGCGGTGGGGACGAATCCGATCGTGGCGATCTCGTTCGGGCGCAACTCGACGGTGACACTCCCTTCCGAGAGGTCGAGGGATCCGCGTCGGGTCTCGAGGACGGTCGCGACGAATGCCGTCGCGATGCGGCGGTTGCCGGGCAGGGTCGGGCGCAGTGTACACCGCGCTCGCCGGCCGCGCTGCTCCAGCATCCGTACGATGAGAGCATCTTCCGCTTCGGCCACCTTCAGGCAACTCACCGCGACCGGATCGCCCTCGACTTCCAGCCACGAGCCGGACGGTGCGACCTGCTTGCCGGCCCCGTCGCTCATCGGCACCGCCACGAGCGGCTGGAACGGTTGCCAGGCGAATCGCGTGGCCCGACCCGCGTCGTAGCGGCCGACGTACGAGGTCAACCGGTAGCGGAACGTGAGCGTCCCGCTCTGGCCGCCCTTGAAGTTCGTGTACCAGTAGTTGTTCATCGCGAGCGAGTACAGGTGCGACTTGTCGAATTCGATTCGGTCGGCCCACTTGTACACGTTGAGGTCACTGACGGAAATCACCGGCGCTTCGAGCGGAGCCAGGACAACGCCGAAGTCATGGTTGCCGACGTTTGCCCAGTGCTGAATGGAGTAGAAATCGTGGCAGGTCAGCGCAAGCTGATCCTTGCCGGGCCGCATGACGGCATCGGCAATCTCGACGTGGAACTCGGGTGACGGGATTGCGAACGGAAACGCGAAGTAGACGCCCTCAGGCTCGAAGTTCTCCTCCTTGTCGATCACGTTGATGAGATCGATCGCCTTGAAGTCCCTGTACAGTCGCACGGTCTGCAGGATGCGCGGGCATGTGGGGAGCGTCACCTCCGTCGTCACGTCCGTGAACACGGGACCGCGTCGGACGGACACGAGCCTGCCGCCCCGGGCCGCCGTGCGCTTGAACTGAACCGGGCGCTTGCGCTCGATGACATCCCGCCCGCGGATCGCCTTGTCGGTTCCGCCGAGAGGTGTTTCGAAGATCGCCTGGTTGAGGCCGTACGGGGCCTGGCCGTCAATCAGTTCGGCTCCACGCTCCTTGTAGTCGTACCAGCTCGACCATCCCCCGGACTCACGGTCGATGACGATGCGGTAGAAGCGGTTCTCGACGGTCGCACCCGTGTCGTTGTCGGTGGGAGCTGCGTTTCTCTCCGCTCGCTTGACCTCGAAACGCACGTACCCGAAGCCCGGAACGTCTTGTGCGACGAAGTACGCGGTGGCTCCGTCCTTGGCGGTCTGGCTCGCGACGGGCTTACCGGTTCGGTCGTCGGTGATCTCGAGCGCCCCAACGCCGCGGAAGGGGCCGTCAGTCAATGGAAGTGCGACGACATCGGTGCGCGGCCATGCGAGAGTATTCCAGACCACGACGCCGTTCGCCTCACCGGATGGAGGTGGCTCGGACAATTGCGCGAGGGCGCGACCGTGCAATTCGCTCGTCAGCTTGTGCGCGCGCTGAGCGCACTCGGCCTTCCATTTCCACTGGGACACGGTGTTGGCACTGTGAGGATCCCGAACGCTGCCCGAGGCGCCCCACGTGTGCTCATCGAAGTGAATCATGTCGTCATACGCACGATTGATTTCGTCGCGAGGATACTTCGTGCTCTTATCGCTCAGCCACGCGAGCGACCACAAGGTTTCGGCCGCGGTGAGCTTGTCGTGCACGAGTCGATTCATGCCGGTTTCGTGGGCGGAACTGGCCGGCCCCTCGGCCCACCAGCTCGGAATGTCGCCGCGATGCGTCTCGCAGTGCTTGCCGTGTCGCTTCTCGAGCGTCTCGAGGTATTCGCGGTTGGTGGCCACGACAACCTTGGGCCAGACGTACTTGGCGTTCCAGGCTCGCGCGTTCCTGCTGGCGTCGATGTCGGGCGGCAGATTGTCGCCGCCCATCCGGAGCTGGATGTCGTCCACAGTCGCGCCGGCTTGCTCGTTGCGGCGGATGATGTTGAGGAAACTCCCCTCGTGAAGACCGGGCGAGCGGAAGAAGTTCCCCTCCCGGTAACTGTCCGTGTACCAGACGAACACGCGGCTGCCTTCCGGCCCCTGCCAGTAGAACGGGCGGGGTACGGCCCCGGAGCGATACCACAGGAACTGGGCGTGGATGCTGTTCGCCCGGAACGCCGCACGCGTGATCCCGGATTCGACGAAGAGCTCCGGCAATGCCCACGCGTAGCCGGGAACGTCGTCGATCATGACCGTGTCGATTGGCACGCCGTAGCGGTCACGCAGCTCGCGCGTGTAGTACAGGCAGCGAATCAGCTCTTCGTGGCCAACGAGTTCGGTGGGCATGTTGAGGTAGGACCCGCAAATCTCGATCCGCCCGGCCTTCGCAAGTTCCATGAGCCGCGCCACCTGATCGCTCGAGTGCCGGTCGATGTAGTTCTTGACCAATGCCGACACCTCGACGGTCCAGCGGTATCGGCTCTCCGCCGGCCAGTCGGCCGTCTCGTCGCAATACTGCACGGCCAGATCCATGTCATCGGACAGCCGCTCGATGACCTCCGGCTGGGGATGCGTGTAGCCGATGTCGTAGTGCGTGTGCGGCGTCATGTAGAAGGTCCAGTGACGTGCGGGGCGCACGTCCAACTGACTCTCCAGGCGATTCTTGATGGAGGTGTCGAACACGACCTCCAGCCGCGTCGACGCATTCGGTTCAGGAACCAGCAGGGCGTAGGTGCCGTCGTCGAGATCACTCGGCGTGACAGTGTAGGTTCTCGACCAGGCGCCTGAGACGGCCTTGATCTTGCCGCCGACCGGCTCGGGCTCGCCGTCCGCAACCGTTCGCAGACTGATTCGCCGCATCGGGCCGTTCTCGGTGCGGTGGACGAACGGCGTCGACTCGAGGCGAAGCTGCAGGACCTCACGGACGTGCTTCTCGCGGGCGGCCCGTGCCTGGGCGAGTGACGCGCGCAGCCCCTCAACCGCTGTGCCCGACCAGATGCGGACAGCCCGAAAGTCGATGACGCTCCTGTCCTGGCCGGTCAAGCCTACGCGGCCGGCGGATTGCAGGGCGGTGCGTCTGCGAAGCTGCCAGTCGGGCTCGGTGTCCGACGCGGGCCATAGCTTGCCGAGCAGCATGTCGTCGATCGCCGCCACCTTGATGTGGTACCAGCGGTCTCGTTCGAGCGAAACGCGCTGCCCGCCGGCGACTGTGCTTGCCCGCCCCTTGTCGAATCGCACCAACTGGAGAACACCGCCGCCGTCGTAGAATCGCACCATCAGGAAGGAGTGGTCCGGCCGGGCGCGCAACACCACGCCGAAGTTCGTGCGTCCGGACGCACCGACCCGCACTTCCGCCTCGATCACGGCGTTCTTGCCCGGTGGGAGCTTGGCCAGTCGAACGGAGTCGCCCCGACTCGTACTGCGCAGCATTCCCTCGCGCACGCTCCACTGACCCTCGTCGAAGTACGGCTCCCAGCGATCGGCCTCTCCGGCGAAACCGTCCTCGAAGGTGGGTGCAGCGTCTTGAGCGACAGCGAGCGAACCGTACAGCAGAGCTGCGGTCAGCACAGGGCATGCAAGCAACTTCATCACCTTTCTCCGTGCTGACGTTGTAGCCGGGGTCGCAATCACCTGTGATTCTCTTGTGATCCGTTGCGCCGGCGGTCGAGTCGGTGCCTCTCGATGATCCTGGACCGAACGTGCAGCCGTCCGACTGACAGTTCGGGGCCGCTCAGGAGCTGGATCGACAGCGGCGATTCGTACGACGGAACGCACCGACCACGGTCGGCAGGCACCCGAAGCCCGCGCGTGCGGTGTGATTCATACGACACGCGCCCGAGAGGACTCGAACCTCTGACCTGCGGTTTAGGAAACCACAAGGCTATTCCGTAACGGCTGAAAACGCAACCACTTGCGGCACGTCGGAGACGACCCCCACCTGTAGCCCCGACAGTTCGGTCGAAAACGAAGCGGTTGACGCCGATCTGCGGCGGGTGATGGAGGCGTGGTCCGACCTGCCCGAGTCGGTCAAGGCGGGCATCCTCGCGATGGTGAACGCAGCGGCCGACAGCGGCGAGTGAGCCGTCGAGCCGCCAGGGACGTCGCCTGCGCCATGCCGGGACGTTCGGGCACGCGACGATCGCTTGCGTTCAGAAGCGGCCCGGAAGGCGGCTCTGCCGAGCGTCCTACGAGGCGCGGTGACGCGGGCGGCGTTTGCGTCGCTGGTCGTGAGCGTGGCGGCTGGAACCAATGGGCGCGCTGCACCGGCGTCCCGCTCCGCGCCGCCTAGACGACAGCTTGTCTGCCGCCGTCCCCGGATCTGCCCTCGAAAGTGCTCTGAGCCTCACTATGACCGGTGGTCTTAGTCGGCGTGCATATGTGGCTCGCCCGGCGTCAAGGGCGAGGCGGAGTACCTAAAAATAGTGAGTGTGATTCCTGCGTTTTCTTCTTGCGTTGTCCCGACGTCATGATAGGCTAGCGATGTCTGGGGATCTCGCCCCTGCTCGACGCACATCTGAAAGGAGGACAGGCGATGGGAGCATATCGAATCACGTGGACGATGCTGTGCGTTGCGGCGTCAGCAACGCTGATGACGACGTCGCAGGCACTCGGAGATCTCGTTGCGCATTACGACCTCAACGAGGGATCGGGGACGAAGGTCTTTGACTCGTCAGGATCTGGAAACGACGGAACCATCGTCGATGCGGCGTACACCGTGGATTCACCCTCCACGTGTCCCGCCGGAACCGCTCTGGAGTTCAGTGCAGATCACCAGCGAGTTGAAGTTCTGGACCACCCAAGCCTTCGACCTGAGTCAGCCGTGACGGTCGAGGCCTGGGTTAAGCTTGGTCCCCTAGCAGCCCGTTGAAAAATTCCTTGACATAGACAGGATAGGTAGTACAATAAG
>CAYMME010000185.1:0-15742 GCA_964391465.1 uncultured Planctomycetales bacterium | reverse complement strand
CGCCCGTAGGGAAGCGTGCGATGCCGGCTAAGGCACGACGTTCGTGCAGTGTCCCAGGATCAGCGAGGCGCACCCGCTCCGAACCGTCCCGACGCACGTAGGGATCAGGAAGCGTGCGATGCCGATGAGTACGTATTCAGCAGTTGTTGCCCCGGTTCGGGGATCCCCGCCCGAGCCGCCGGATTCATCCGGCGCGGACCGCGCGACCGACGCTTCCGCGCGGCATCCGCAGCCCTGGCAAGGGCGCCAGTGAATAGCCAGGGGCGCAAGCCCCTGGGAAGAAGACTTCCCGCTCCATTAAGGCCCAGCGGGGCGACAGATCACGGTGATCGTCGGTCCCGGAGATTCTGTCGCCCCTGCCGGGGCTTGCGGGGTATTGAAGTCGATCGATCCCAGGGGCTCACGCCCCTGGCTATCGACTTCCGCCCCTACGGGGCTCGTAGTGCCACCGCCCAACGCGCAATCGTGTAGTTCGACTCGTGCGACACGGATGTGGGTAACAGCAAGCCCGCACGGTCGGGGTTCGGAAAAGGCGCCATCCAGACCGCGACGCCGCACTACGCATCCGCGCGGGTCGTCGCCGATCGCGCATGAGCCGCCAGACCCTCGGCCTCGGCGAGCGTGGCGATGGCGGGGGCGGCCTTTCGAATCGCCGCATGCGTGTACGAGATCATGCTCGTCCGGCGCAGGAAATCGTTGCAGCACAAACCGGAGAAGAACCGAGCCGAGCCGCCGGTCGGCAGCACGTGCGACGGCCCGGCCACGTAGTCGCCGCTCGACTCGGGTGCGTAGTGACCGACAAAGATCGCACCGGCCGAGTCGATGCGGTCGGCGACCGCCTGGGCATCGCGGGTCTGGATGTGCAAGTGCTCCGGAGCGATTTCGTTCGTCACCTCGACGGCCGCGTCGAGGTCGGCCACGATCAGGACCGCGCTGAGCGTCTCCAACGAACGCTTGGCCCCTTCATACGTTGAGAGCGTGGGGAGCTGCTTCTCCAGTTCCGCCTCCACCTTGCCTGCGAGGCCTTCGTCGGCGGTGACGAGAATCGCGCAGCCCGGATCGTGCTCGGCCTGGGCGAGCAGGTCGGTCGCCACCCACGCCGGGTTGGCCGAGTCGTCGGCGATCACCACCACCTCCGACGGGCCGGCGAACATGTCGATGCCCGCCACGCCGTACAGCAGCCGCTTCGCGAGTTGCACGTACACGCTCCCGGGGCCGACGATCATGTCGACCCGACGGATGGTCTGGGTGCCGAGGGCCAGCGCCGCGACGGCCTGCGCCCCGCCGACGCGGTAGACCTCGGTAACGCCCAGCTCGGCCGCGACCGCCAGTGTCACCGGGTGGATCGATCGTTCGTAGCGCGGCGGGGCCACCATCACCGACTCGGCCACACCCGCCACCTGGGCCGGAACCACACGGTACACCGAACCACGCTCGGTGGTGATCGAGATGATCCGCGTGCCCGTTTTGGCGACCCCGTCTTTCAGGTCGAGCCGCTCGCGTTCGTGGACACGAACCTTTGCTTCGTCGAGCATACCGAGCAGTGTTTTTTCCGCGACGTGCGGCTCGAACTTCCACATTTCGGGTTGGCCGGTCGGGGACCGGCTCACGCCGAACGATTCCCGAGTCTGGTACCGCCAAGCCTTGTCTTGCAGGTAGTACGTACCCAGGCGGCGATAGAACTCGCGGGCGATGCCGCCGATGGCCGCCTTGTTGCCGATGTCGGTGGCCCCGAGCCCACCGGACGTCAGGCCGCCCACGTGACGCCCCGGCTCGATCAAGGCGACCGATTTGCCCAGCCGTGCGACCTGGATCGCGGCCGCCACGCCCGAGGAAGTGCCGCCGTAAACAACGACGTCGTATGTTTGCAGTGATGCGGCCTGTAGATCCTTGGCACAAGCCCAAGGAACGAACAGAGTCATAAGCCCGGCTGCACCAACCCATGAAAGTCGTGTCCGCATGATTGCAGTCCTCGCCTGTTTACCCATGCCGATTATCTAAGTCCCGACAGAAGCTGGCGGCACTTGCGCCAATCCAAGGACGAAAGGTACGGGAGGAATTGATTCAGCTCGTCAACTGCGTAGCCATCGATCGCTCCGGCACGGATCGCCGCGATCTCATCTCGATAGGCGTCGAATCGCTTGTCCTGCCAGATTTCACGCCATAGGAAGACGTCGCCTTTCGTAAGCTTGCTTTTCACCGTTCGTTGAACTCTCTCGACTGCGTCGGGCATGGGGGCGTATACGATCAGGCCGTCAGCGATGCCATCCCGTATCCACGTTTCCCACTCAAGGTCGAACCGGTAGCAGGGCTTGCCCCGTACCGAGGCGTCGTCATTCCGCTCACCCGCAAGTGCTTGCCCTACGGGGCCGCCGTAGCCATGCCAGCCCTTCAGCGTAACGGCGGCGATCATCTTGCGCTGCGGACCCAGCAACTCGCGCACGCGCCTGAGAAACGCAGTGAAGATCTCTCCGTTCAGCGCGCAAAGCTTGTCCGCGTCGAAATCGTCCTTCAGAATGTCGATTCCGTAGCGATCCCGGAAGGCTTGCACGACGGGGGCATTGAAGCCGAACGAGTCCGGGGCCTCCACGCCCGCTCCGCAATAGTGGCTCTCCAGGCCGAAACTGATTCCGTCCACCCCGCGTGCCAGCAGCTCCTTGATCTCGGCGAGGCGGTACTCCTGGACCGCTTTCTCGGCATAGCAGGGGATGGCTCGATAGGGCGTTTTCTGGTCCCGCGCCAGCACGTAGTATTCGGGATGGTCCTCGAAGAAATCGTTCTCCAGGCCGGGGAAGTACATGTCGAACAACGCCAGATCGGCGTAGAAGCTGATCCCACGCTTTTTCGCCTCGGCCAGCGCCACGTCGAGGACGTCGAATCTCTGGATCAATCTGGCCTTGTGGTTGAGGGTCTTCCGAATCGGCTCCCACTTGACGCGGCGGTAACTGCCTTTCTCGAACACCCCCGCCTTCTCGAAGTAGCCCTCTTCCATCACCTCCATCATGGGGAGCACCCTGCTGTGGTACGTGGCTTTGCCCACGTAGGCCCCGCGCCAGAGGATGCGGGTTACGCCCATCTCGTCGCACGCGGTCACCCAGGCCCGGACGTCGTCAGGACTGAAACGATCGGGATGATTTCCCGTAAGCAGGTGCCCCGAGAGAGCCACCATGACCAGTTCGGGCCGACGCTGTTGACGGATCACGTTGATGACGTAGTGGCTTCCCATCGTCCAGCCTGCACGGGGGTCGTCTTTGGTTCTGCGGTCGCCTTGAACGGTCAGGGCGAGGACGTCGCCGCGCCTGGTCAGCGCGAGCACGGGAGCGTCGTAAGGAACGAGGTGCTTTGGATCGGCGGGGACAAACATCACGTCCTTCCGCCACGTCTTGCCGTTGTCGTCGCTGACGAACAGGCCCGAATAGCTGGAGCCGGGGCCGCCTCCCCACATCTCGCTACCATCCATGATGCCGACCGAGCCGACGGCAAGCAAGAGACGTCCCGACGGCAGCGTGAGCATATCGGGCATCTTGCCCATCATGCATCGGTCGCCGCGCAGCCGGGTTCTGGCAGGCGTTGACCAGGTTCGGCCGTTGTCGTGAGAGACGCTCTGCCATAGGACGCGACGCGTGGTGTCACATCGGATGATGGCGACGATGTCGCCGTTGCCAGCCACGGCCATGGACGTTTCGCTGAACTTCTCGGGGCCGCTGGCGATAAACTCCAGACGGCTCCAGGTCGTTCCGTTGTCCCCGGTGCGAACGAAGGCTGAGGCCTTGTTGCCGTAGAACCCGCCGCCGTTTCTACAGCCGATGGGCACGAGCACATCCCCGTTCCGTGCCGTGACCGGCCGGCCAAAGCCCTCCGTGAACGGAACCAGAACGGTCTGGCCTGCCCACGAAACCGGGTCAGCCGCGAGCCGAACGGGTTCGGACCATGTCTTGCCGTGATCCATCGTGCGAATGACATAGGCCTCGGCGATGTCTTCCGAACGGTTCTGACCGTAGGCCAGGATGATCGAGCCGTCGGGCATGCGGTGCAGGCCCGACCACATGTGGACGCTCCATGTCTTCGCGTCCTTTGGCCGGACGATGGTCTTCGGGCGGGACCATGTCCCGCCGTCGTCCGCGCTGCGCATGAGCTTGACGCAGCCGCCGGCCGGGGGGATCGGCTGCCAATGGGTGGCGTACGCCAGGAGCAGTTCATCGTTGCCGGCTCGGCAGATGGCGGGCATGCCCCCTGCGTGCTCAACAACGACATGGGCGCTCACGACCGTGAAGGTGGTTGTCGAGTTGGACTCCGCCCGGACGTGAGGGAGTGCGAGACACGCTAGCCCCTGAGCAAGCGTGATCCTCACGCGTGAATTCGAAAAAAGTACTCGAAATGCCTTCGTTTGCAGGGTAGAAGCGGGATGTAAACAACCGCAACCCTTTGATGCAAGGAGGCATTTCGAGTGAGCAAGAGTAAACGAAAAAAGCTGCGCAACCGCAAGCGCAGAATCCAGCACCGGCTGCGAAATCAGACATGGTCCCCGCAGGACGAGCCCATGCTGAATGCCCGGAACATCCAGTACGAGTTGAGCGACCGGACCCGCGGGCTCGGGGCGGGCGGCATCGGAGCGATCCACCTGCTGGCTTTGCGGACGGGGCTGATCGAGGCCATCGACAAGAAGCTCCGTCTCCTCAAGGTGCACCTGCCGTACCACGAGTCGGACCACGTGCTGAACATCGCCTACAACATCCTGTGCGGCGGCACCTGCATCGAAGACATCGAACTGCGGCGCAACGACGAGGTGTACCTGGACGCGCTGGGAGCGCAGCGGATCCCCGATCCGACGACCGAGGGTGACTTCTGCCGGCGGTTCACCGAGGCGGATGTCGAGATCCTGATGGACGTGATCAATCAGGTTCGGCTGGGCGTCTGGCGTCAGCAGCCGGCGGCGTTCTTCGAAGAGGCGATCCTCGACGCGGACGGCACGATGGCCACGACCACCGGCCAGTGCAAGAAGGGCATGGACATCTCCCACAAGCGCGAGTGGGGCTACCACCCGCTGGTGGTGTCGCTGGCCAACACGGGCGAGCCGCTGTGTCTGGTCAACCGCAGCGGCAACCGTCCGTCCCACGAAGGCGCAGCCGTCCGGTTCGACCAGGCGATCGCGCTGTGCCGGGAGGGCGGGTTCAAGAAGATCCTGCTTCGCGGGGACACGGATTTCTCGCAAACCCAACATCTGGACCGATGGGATGACGCGGGGGATGTGCGGTTCATCTTCGGTCTCGATGCGATGCCGAACCTGGTCGGGATCGCGGAAAGCCTGTCGGAAAGGCGGTGGAAACGGCTCGATCGCCCCGCGAAGTACACGGTTCAGACGCAGCCGCGGAGGCGTCCGGACAACGTGAAGGAACAGATCGTACGGGACCGCGCGTACCGGAACATCCGGCTCGTCTGTGAGGATGTGGCGTCGTTCGACTACTGTCCGACGGCGTGCCAGAAGACGTACCGGGTGGTGGTGGTTCGCAAGAACCTGTCCGTAGAGGAGGGCGAGGAAGTCCTGTTCGACGACGTGCGGTACTTCTTCTACATCACGAACGAAGTGCTGGCCCCGGCCGAGGCGATCGTGTTCCTGGCCAACGGCCGCTGCAACCAGGAGAACCTGATCGAGCAGCTCAAGAACGGCGTCCGGGCGATCGAAGCCCCCGTGGACGCGTTGGTCAGCAACTGGGCGTACATGGTGATGGCGTCGTTGGCCTGGACGCTCAAGGCCTGGCTGGCGCTGTGCCTCCCGGAAACCGGTCGGTGGGCGGACAAGTACCGGGCCGAGAAGCATTCCGTGCTCACGATGGAATTCAAGAAGTTCGTCAATGCGTTTGTGCGGGTTCCGTGTCAGATCGTGCGGACGGGACGACGGATCGTGTACCGGTTGTTGGCCTGGAATCCGTGGCAGCACGTGTTCCTCCGGGTGGTGGATACGTTGTGTCATCCCCTGCGATGTTGATCGCTTGCCGTTGATGTCGGGATACGGAGGTCCCGACCCGCCGCGGCTTGAGTGGGAATGAGAGAGCGAGGCACGGATGAACGAATCACAACCCGAGGCGACTTCGACCACGAGAGTGGTCAGCCCGGAAGAATTGCGCCTACGACTCGACGACGCTCGACCGACATCGAACGTCGTCGGAATACGCTTGTTTTGGGGCTAGCGCAGATACGGCGCACCGAAAGGCGCTTCCCAGGTGATTGGGGATGCCGACCGGGGCTTTCGCATTGCTTGTCATCGACAGGTTCCTTTTCTGGCCGGCTACGGGACGATGCGGACTTCCACCCAGACAATCTTCTGGTCGCCGCCTTTCTTGACGGATACCTCAACCGTGTTGTACCCCCGCTGCATGGCGGTGAGCGGGACGTTGAACTGCGCGAACAGAAAGACGGTACGGCTTGACTGGCCTGATGTCCACGGTAGTCAGCAACGGCCCGCCCCTCAGGCTTGCCAACGGTGGAGAACTCACATATCTACGTGTCGTGCATGGCCGCGAGCAGGACGCCCATCGCCAGATGGCTAGAATGACCGTCGACGCAAATGGCCCTGGACCGTACCTCCTACGCCGAATCGCACGATGGCCTCTCGTGGGTCCTGCCCAAGCTGGGTCTGGTCGAATGGAAGGGCACGAACCAAGACAACGTCGCCTGGCGAGGGATCGCCCCGAAGTGGTATGTGGCACCTTTCGAGCTTCTGGAAAAGGGGATTGAGCCGTGAAGGCCTCGATCGCGCGTGCGTCTCTGTGCTGCCGTTGTTGTTCACTTTCCGTGTGTCTGCTGGCGATCCGGAGCACCGCCAGTGCAGCGGAGCTCGTGCCGGGTGCGTTGCGGTGCGAATACAGCGTCAATCCACTGGGAATCGACGCGGCCCGCCCCCGCCTGAGCTGGGTGCTTCAATCTACTCAGCGGGGCCAGGCGCAGACGGCCTATCGAGTCCGGACGGCGAGTCGGCCCGAGCACTTGCGCGAGGACAAGCCCGACCTGTGGGACACCGGCAAGGTCACCTCGTCGCAGTCGATCGGCGTGCGCTACGGCGGAAAGAAGCTCAACGCGGGCGAGCGCGTCTACTGGCAGGTTCGTGTCTGGGATAGGAACGATCGGCCGTCGGCGTATAGCCACGTGGCCTGGTGGGAGATGGCCTTGCTCTCGGCGGACGATTGGACCGGCAAGTGGATCTGCCGGAACAGGCCGCTGCCCAGGCGAGACGAGGACTTCTACGGTGACCATCCGGCGCCCGTCTTCCGCAAGGAGTTCGCGCTGGGCAAGCCGATCCGGCGGGCCCGGGCGTATGTGAGTGGGCTGGGATACTACGAGCTGTCGCTGAACGGTCGTCGCGTCGGCGACTCGGTGCTCGATCCCGGCTGGACGAGCTACGCGAAACGCGTGCTCTACTCGACCTACGACGTGACCGAATTGCTGCGCGAGGGCAGGAACGCGGTCAGCGCTCAAGTGGGCAACGGCTGGTACAACCCGCTGCCGATGCGGATGTGGGGGCGGTTCAACTTGCGGGAGGCGCTCACCGTCGGACGGCCCAGACTCATCGTGCAGTTGAACGTCGAGTACGAAGACGGAACACGCGAGTCGGTCGTCACCGACGGGACGTGGCGAGTGACCGGTGGACCGATTGTGCGCAACAGCGTCTACCTGGGCGAGCGGTACGACGCGCGGCGCGAGGTGCCCGGCTGCGACATGCCGGGGTTCAACGCCCACGGATGGCCGGCAGCGGTCGCGGCCGACGAACCGGTGGGTCCATTGCGGGCGCAGTCCGCGCCCCCGATTCGCGTGACGCGCGTGATCGAGCCGGTCAAGTTGACCGAACCGAAGCCGGGTGTTTTCGTCTTCGACCTGGGCCAGAACTTCGCCGGCTGGCCCGAGCTTGCGGTCGAAGGTCCGGCCGGAACCGAGATTTCGCTTACCGGTGGTGAACTGCTGCGGGAGGACGGTACGGTCAACGTCATGACCACTCTGGCGGGCCAGATCAAGCGACCGGGAATGGCCGGTCCCGGAGCGCCGTCGATGGCCTTGCAACGCGATGTCTACATCACCAAGGGCGAGGGAAAAGAGGTCTATCGGCCACGGTTCACGTTCCACGGTTTTCGCTACGTCGAGGTCGACGGTTATCCCGGCCGGCCCACGCTCGACTCGCTCCGCGGCATCCGTCTGAACGCCGACGTGCGGCGGGCCGGGCGGTTCTCCTGCTCGAACCCGATGTTCAACCGCATCCAGGAGATGTTCGAGTGGACGTTGTTGAGCAACCTGTTCAGCGTGCAGTCCGACTGTCCCCACCGCGAGAAGTTCGGCTACGGCGACGATCTCGTGGCGTCGTCCGAGTCGGTCATTTTCAACTTCGACATGGCGACGTTCTACGAAAAGACGGCCCGCGACTTCGCGGATGCAGTGCGAGCCAACGGCGGATTCCCCGAAACGGCCCCCTATGTTGGCATCGCGACCCGAGGCATGGGCGACGGTTCGGGGCCGATTTGCTGCGGCACCGCCCATCCGCTGTTGCAGATCCACCTGTTGCAGTACTACGGAAGCCGTGAACTGGTCGAAGAGCAATACGAGGCAACCCGGCGCTGGATCGAGGCGATTCGGGCGAACGTCGAGGACGGGATTCTTGTCAACGACCTCGGCGACTACGAGTCGATCGCGCCCAAGTCACCTGCCGTGTCCGGCACGGCCTTCTACTGCTGGAACCTGCGGCTGGCGCAGCGACTGGCCGGCGTCCTTGGCCGCGAGGACGACGCACTCCGCTATCGCCGAATGGCCGACGCGGCCCGCGACGTGTTCAATGACAAGTTCCTGGATCGCGCCTCGGGCAAGTACGAGTCGGGGACGCAAGCAAACCAGGCCATCCCCTTGTACTTGAACCTCGTGCCGGATGCCCACCGCGACATGGCGTTCGACGCGATGGTCGACGACGTCCTGACGAAGCACGACGGCCACCTCACCACGGGGATTCGCGGGACCCCCTACATGCTGGAAGTCCTTTCCGATCGGGGCCGTGCCGACGTGGCCTACACCATTGCCAATCAGAAGACGTTTCCCGGCTGGGGTTACATGATCGAGCGCGGCGCGACGACGATCTGGGAACACTGGGCCTACAGTGACAACACCTTCTCGCACAACCATCCGATGTTCGGCTCGATCAGTGGATGGTTCTTCCGCTCACTGGCGGGCATTCGGCCGGCGCCTGACGCGATCGGGCTGGACAGGATTGTCATCCGTCCACGGCTGGTCGATGACCTGCAGTGGGTCAAGGCGAGCTACGATTCGGTTCGCGGGACAATTCGCAGCGACTGGGAGAGAACGGGTGACGGGCTGGAGATGACCGTCGCCGTTCCGGTAGGCACCATGGCTCTGGTCCACGTGCCGGCCTCGGAACCCGCCCGAGTCCGTGAAAGCGGCAAGCCGGCCAACGAGGCCGAGGGTGTGCGGTGGGTCGCTACCCGTGACGGCGCGGTCGTGTTCGCCGTCGAGTCGGGAACCTATCGATTCGTGGTGGCCCCGGCCGCCCAGGCGCCTCGCCAGACCGACGACCCCTCCCAACCGAGCGCGTTCCCCGGCAAGAGAACCGCCTGGCACGGCTACGATCGGTACGACTTCGAACTGGACGGGCGCAGTGCCATCGTGGTGACACCCAAGCAGGTCGCCCCGGGCAAACCGTGGATTTGGCGGGCACGGTTCTTCGGCGACCCGCCGGGCGCGGACCCGGTGCTGCTGTCGAAGGGATTTCACCTGGTCCACATCGACGTGGCCGACCTGTTCGGCAACCCTCAGGCCGTGGGTCACTGGAATGCCTTCTACAAGTTCCTCACCGAGAAACACGGCCTGGCTCGGAAACCGGCAGTGGAAGGGTTCAGTCGCGGCGGGCTGATCCTCTACAACTGGGCGGCCGCCAACCCGGACAAGGTGGCCTGCATCTATGCCGACGCGCCGGTCTGTGACATCAAGAGCTGGCCCGGCGGGCTGGGCAAGGGGTCGGGCAACGCGCAGTCCTGGCCGCTCTGCCTGAAGGCGTGGAACCTGACCCCCGAGCAGACGCGCACCTTCAAGGGCAACCCGATCGACCACCTCGAGCCGATCGCCAAGGCCGGTGTGCCGCTCTTGCACGTCTGCGGCGGCGCCGACCGGGGCGTGCCGCTGGACGAGAATACGCGGGTGCTCGAGCAGCGATACAAGAAGCTCGGCGGCAAGATCGATGTCATCGTCAAACCCGACTGCGGCCACCAGCCCCATGGCCTGAAGGACCCGGCGCCGATCATTGAGTTCATCCTCAAGCACACGGGGCACCTCGAGTCCGAATAGCCCGAGCCGCCGGGACCAGGGTCTGAGTACGATGGCAATTGCGCGATCGGCAGATGGTCAATCTCAGGACAAGGAGTTCGCATGCCCAGAGAAGCACTGAACCGGCGGACGTTCCTGAAGGCTTCGGCCCTGAGCGTTGCCGTGGGCACCGGGACAACCACGATCGGGATGCGGTCCTTGCGGGCCGGCGATGCGTCCGCGAAGCCCTCCATGCGTCCGCCCGTTCGGCCGGCGATCGAGTTCCTGGATCCCCGCACCGTCGAGCACACCTATTTCCTCGACCGCAAAGTCACACCGGTGAAGAAGCACGAGAAGAACCCGATCCTGACAGACTGCCACTCGGCACAGACCGTGCTCAGGACGCGGGACGGCGCGCTGCGGATGTGGTACCTCACCCGGCGGCGCATCCCGGGCTACCGCGGCTCTGCTCGCGAGTACACCGTTCGCTACGCCGAGTCCAACAACGGCCTGACCTGGACGCTGCCCAAGCTCGGCCTCAAGGAAATCGACGGCAGCCGGGAGAACAACGTCCTTTTTGCCGCCAACGATACCGACGTGACGGGCCGGCGTGTGTGTGGCCGCCAGGGCATTGACTGCTTCTGCATCATCGACCGCGAGCGGAACGCCGCGCCCCACACTCGCGGGCGTTACACGGCGTTGTTCCATCCCTACGAGGGGATCTGCATGGCCTATTCCGACGACGGCCTGCGCTGGACCGCCTACCCGGAGAATCCCGTCTTCCGCCCCGACGGGTCGGACACGTACAACAACTACCTGTTCGACACCGTCATCGGTCGATACGTCATCTACCATCGGCCGCACGCGAACCTGCACGCCGGCCCGCCGAGGGCGAACCGCCTGGTCGCTCGTGTGGAGAGCGACGATTTGCTTCATTGGGACAACGCTCGATGCGTGCTGGACACCGATGGCCGCGATGCCCCCGGCTTCAGCACGGTGGACGAGGCTCGCGGACGCGACCTTCAATTCTACGGCATGTCCGTAACGCAGTACCGGGGTTTCTACATCGGCATGGCGAACCGGTTGAACGAGCTGACCGGGAGGATGGACGTGCGTCTGGTATATAGCTTTGATGGAATCGATTGGCGGCGCGAGCCCGCGGACGAACCGTTCATTGCGCCGACGCCCGACGCCTGGGACAGCGGTACGATTGGCTGGGTGCCGGCCAGTTGTCCCCTGCGCATCGGCGATGATCTGTGTTTCTACTACGGTGCGACCAACATGAGCCACAACTACAAGATCATGAACAAGGAAAAAACGCTCAAGATGCGCCTGGGCCTCGGCATCGTGAGAAGGGGTCGCCTGGTCGGGTATCACGCCGGTGAGGCGGAGGGGGAACTCCTCACGCGTCCGTTTGTGCTGGACAGGCCGCAATTGATGCTCAACACGAATGCGGCCCTCGGTGAGGTGAAGGCGGCCTTGGCATGCGGCGACGGCACGCCGGTTCCGGGATGCTCCATGAAGCAGGCCGAGCCGATCCGAAAAGACGGCCTGGATCTTCCCTTACGCTGGAAGAACAATGCCGATCTCCGCAAGTTCGTGGGAAAGAAGGTTCGGCTCCGCGTCGCAGCGAAGAACGCAGTGCTCTACGCGGTGAGCATGTCGGCGTAGATGGAGCGAAGCGACGAGCAATCGTTCCGCCACTACGAGGATCCCATCATGATCGACCAACTCGAACTCACACGACGCGAGATGCTTGGTTCAAGCCTGGCGCTCGGCGCTTCGCCAGCGGCTGCGGCCGGAGCGGGCAGTCTCAGGCTCGCCTCCGGGGCTGCTGCGTCCCTCGCGCCGGCATCGATCAGAATCGAGAGACCTTTTCATGGCGCGATTCTGAACCGGCGCCACGGTCGTGAAGTCGACGGCGGCCTCCGAATCCCGGTCTCAGGCACGGCACCGGTTGACGCGGCGGTCTCAGTCAACGGAACCATGGCATCGCGCGACGGTGCGAAGTTCATCTCCTCCGTCGTGCTCCGCGACAAGGAGACAGACGTCGTCGCCACGGCACAGGGCGCGTCCGGGAAACGGGAGTCCCGAGTTCGCGTGGTCTGGGACCGTCGTTCGGTGCCCAGGTACCATTTTTCACTGGACGACAACAGTTTCTTTCTTCGTGATATTGCACAGAACAAGTACACCTCGCTTTTCGACTGCTTCTATCTCAAGATGCTCCGTCGCTTTCACATGCAATACAAAGCCAAGTTCGTCCTGAACATCTACTTCACGACGGCAGACGGGTTTACGCTGCGGGCGTTTCCCGATCGCTACAAGGCCGAATGGCAGGACAACGCCGGTTGGCTTCAGCTCGCCTTTCATGCGTACGCCGATGTGCCACCTCGGCCGTACCAGGACGCGCCTCCGGAGAAACTGATTGCCGACCTCACGCGGGTCAACGAGCAGATCGTCCGTTTCGCGGGCGAAGAAGTCCGTTCGGCGCCAACCAATCTGCATTGGGCGATGTGTCGACAGTCGGCCTTCAAGCCGCTCTATGAGCATGGCGTTCGCGTGCTCAGCGGCTATTTCCGGCGGAGCGGCGGAAAGTGGGACATCAACTACGGGCTCGATGCCACACGCAGCGAGTATATTTCGCAACACGACGTGCTCAAGGATTTCGACAGCGGGATCATCTTCACCAACGACGATATCGTGTGCAATAGTGTGCCGGCCGACCAAATTGCCGCGACGCTCGATCCGCTTGCCGAGGATCCGGACCGCGCCGAAATCATGTTGCTGTTGACCCACGAGCAGTATTTCTGGCCGTTCTACGAACACTTCATCCCCGACCATGAGCAACGGCTCGACGTTGCCCTCCGCTGGGTCACCGAACGCGGATACAAGCCGGTCTTCTTTCACGAGGGATTTCTGGGAGGACCTGAGTAGGCGGAGTTCGGATCAGAGGCGATAGCCGCATTGGCAGAGGGAGTCCAACATGCGAAGCAATCCGTTCCTGTACACGCTCCTTGGGGCAACTGTGTTTTCAACGGCCAGTTTCGTCGTCGAGATCGGCGCCGCCGACTGCACGATCGTGGCCTTTGGTGATCCGGCGAGCGAGGGATCGAAGGGCGTCGAGCGCATCAAGTGTCCCAAGCGGTTCGGCCTTTGGGTAACGGCCTTGCCGGACGGACGGGTGATGACGTGGTGGCCGGAGGAAGAGCCCGGCGCCGCCGATGCGACCGGAACGGTGCAACTGGCTTTCGCCCGGTTCTCCCGCGACAACGGGGCCACCTGGACCAAGCCGCGGGTGCTGTTTGCGTTTCCGCGCGTGGAGGGCAAGGCTCGCTACCTCGGTGGGGCTGATGGCGTCACGCTTTGCGACAAACAGGGCGGCATCCACCTCTTCGGCGTATTACGCCGCGTCGCCTTTGACTGGGAGACGTACAAGGGGAGCTTGGCCGTCTTCCACGTGATGTCCGACGACAACGGCAGGACCTGGTCGGACCTCCAAATCGTTCCCACCGGCTACAACTACTGCGGGATCCATCAGCCCTTGGTGTCAAAGACCGGGCGCATCGTCCTGCCGATCTGGCACGTATTCGACGACAAGCGGGAGTGGGGCGCCTTCTGCGTTCTGTCCGATGACCGGGGAAAGACATGGCGGTCGGCCGGCCAGGTCGTCGCCGGCTCCACAGCGGCGCAATCGCGACTCCAACTGGACGAGCAGTCGGGCGTGGAGTTGAAGGATGGACGAATCTGGATGCTGTTTCGCGAGCTTCGAGGCGGGCATCTCGTGGAAGCCTTTTCGCCGGACGGCGGCGAGTCGTGGCAAGACGTGCGCAAAAGCCGGTTCGTGTCGCCGGCCGCTCCCCCGGCGATGCTGCGGTTGGCCGACGGACGAATCCTCGTGGTCTGGAACAACTCGTTGAAGCCCAAGCACGTGTTCAACCGGTTGATCCTGGCTGCGGCGATCAGCGATGACGAGGGCAAGACCTGGCGGGGCTACCGCGAGATCGCCCGCACCAGCGGCGTACCGGGCCCCCAAGGCTGGGTGTGCTACCCGTTCATCACGCAAACCCGTGACGGGACCGTGATCGTCACGTACGGAACGGCCGCGTTCAAGGCCAACCTGCTCCGGCTGGATCCGGATTGGCTCAAGGAAACCCGTCTCCGGGAGGATTTCTCGACCGGTCTGGACAACTGGATCACCCTGCAGACCGAAGGGCCCAAGCTGGCTGTCCACCCGAACCATCCCGACCGCAAGGTCCTCGCGTTGCCCAAGCCGAAGGCGGACGTGGCGTCAGGGGTGTCGCTGAACTTTCCCTTTGGCTCCCAGGGAAAACTCACCATGCGGATTCGACTCCAGCCGGGCTTTCAGGGCGCACGCATCTGTTTGACCGACCACTTCACGTGGCCTTACTATGGCGAGACAGGGCAGTTCGGCTGCGGCATCTGGGCAGACGGCGAGATCGTGGAGCCGCTGCCGGAAGGCGAGTTGGTCCAGAGCGGGACCAAGCTGACGCCTGGAAAATGGCACACCCTCGAGTTCGCCTGGGACTGCAAGAAGCACCGCTGCGCGTTGTCCCTCGACGCAAAGCACGTTACCGACTTGTCGCAACTGTCGGCGGCGCCGGGAGTCTGTTATCTCCGTTTGGGGTCAGCCGCCAAGCAGACTGACGAGGCCGGGCTGGTGGTGGAATCGGTCGACGTGTCGATCCAGCCCTTGGTCTGCGCCACGGATGACGACGATATCCTGGCTCGGTTGGCGCGGATGCCGCGGCCTTGGACACAGAAGGTTCATCGGCTCACGCTGAAGGAGTACGAGGGCACACTGGAATACTGGGCCGACAAATATCCGCAGACGCTGACCGTCGAACGCGTGGGCGCGTCGGCGGAAGGCATGGGCCTTTTTCTGCTCAAGATCACCGATCCAGCGGTCGTCGACGACGATAAACAGATTTGCCTGGTGACCTCGCTGCACGGTGGGCCGGAACGATCGGGGACGACGACGATCCTGCATTTGGTCGAGTGGCTGCTCGGCGACTCGCCTGAAGCGGTGGAAACCCGCCGCAGGCAAATTGTGCTGCTCATGCCAATCAACAATCCCAATGCGTTTTTCGTGACCGACCGCTTCGGTAACTCGACTGGAATCGACCCCTACACCGGCGGCGGACCGCAGAACTGGGACTTCAAAACGATGAAGTACAAGGCGCTGGACAAGTCTCCGGAGATCAAGGCATTTCTCGCGGTGCTCGATCGGTACCAGCCGGAAATGCACGCCGACATCCACGGCACCGGTTTGCAGGAGTACCCGGCCGAGAAGCTCGGCGACCGCTCGCGATATCAAGGTCAAACGATGTTCGAGGTCACCGGCTCGGCATATTCCAACTACGCGCTGCGGCCGTGGGACTGGCGGGTGACCGAGGCGATGATCGAAGCGGGGCGTCGGGCGGGGTATGGTTCC
>CAYMME010000184.1:0-15944 GCA_964391465.1 uncultured Planctomycetales bacterium | reverse complement strand
ACAGGAGACGAGCGCGAACGGGTTCCTTGACATGGTCTCGTCGGTCGCGGGGGGGGGCGTGGATGTTGGCGCGTCCCCCAGCCGCACAGGCGGCGCGGCGTCCGAGCGGCAAACCGCGCATCGCGGCCATCATCACCGAGTACCGCGGCTACTCCCATGCGGAGGTGATCCTCGGGCGGTTTCTGGAGGGTCATACGCTCGGGTTCGAGCCCTACTGGCCGCGGACAGATGTGGTCTCGATGTACGTGGACCAGTTTCCCAAGAGCGACCTGGCTCGGCCGATGGCGGCCTGGAAGAACATCCCGATTGCCCCGACCATCGCCGAGGCCTTGCTCGACGCGAAGAGCGGCAAGCTCGCGGTCGACGGCGTCCTGATCATCGGCGAGCACGGGGACTACCCGCACAACGAGAAGGGGCAGCACATGTACCCGCGGCGACGGTTCTTCGAGGAGACGGTCAACGCCTTCCGCAAGGCCGGCGACAGCGCCCCGGTGTTCAACGACAAGCACCTCGGCTACGCGTGGAAGGACGCCAAGTGGATGGTTGACCAGTCACGCGAGCTGAGCTTCGCGTTCATGGCCGGCTCGTCGCTGCCGACGACGTGGCGCAAGCCGGAACTCGAGCTTCCGGTGGGGATTGAGATCGAGGAGGCCCTGGCGATCGGCTACGGGGGAATCGAGGCCTACGGCTTTCACACGCTCGAGACGCTCCAGTGCATGACCGAGCGCCGCAAGGGCGGCGAGACGGGGGTCAAGGCGGTGACGTGCCTCGAAGGGGAGGCCGTCTGGCAGGCGGCCGCGGCCGGCAAATGGTCTCGCAGCCTGCTCGATGCCGCGCTCGATCGCGCCGAGAAGAGGAAGCCGGGCCGGCCGGAGGACAACTGCAAGAAGCCCGAAGTCATGCTCATCGAGTACACCGACGGCCTGCGGGCGTCCGTCGTCCACCTCGACGGCCATTCGAGCAACTTCGCGTTTGCAGCCAAGGTGAAAGGGCACGACGCGCCCCTGGCCACTCTGTTCTGGTTGCAGGAGCCTCATTTCGGCCACTTCTCGTACCTGACGCACAACATCGAGTCGATGTTTCTCTCGGGCGAGGCGACCTATCCGGTGGAGCGGACACTGCTGACGACAGGCATCCTCGACGCCGTAATGACGTCCCGATTCGAGAAGCATCGGCGCATTGAGACGACGTGGATGGAGGCGGTGGCTTACCAGCCGTCGACGCGGCTGGTGCGGCGCGGATCATTCCGAGTGTAGGCTACGCGAGGCCCAGTCGGACCGGTGAGCGCTGCCGACGCCTGGCCTGAAGGTGAGCGGCGAGCAATATGTGGCGCAACTGCTCGTTCGACTGCGAGGCGATGAACTCGGGCGTGAAGTCGAGTTTGAAGCCCGGGTCGAAATGCGTGAGCTGGTAGACCAGGGCACGCCGATTCATCCCGTGCACGAGTGCGGCCAAATCGACGGTACCGGTGGCGATCGCTGATGCCATGTTGAATCCCCCGTGGGAGCCCCGCAAGACCCTCGCTTCCGTGCGGGCCTCCTCACTTCAATCATAGGCACGGTAACTTCAGATGAACACGTCGAACGCGCTTTCGGCGGTCGTTTCGGTCTCGTAGCGCGCTACCGTTCGCACGACTGCGGCCTCGTTCGGGGGAGGGAGGTCCGACGGCCAATCCAGTTCGAGCTTCGGGCGTTCAGGTGTCGGGGGTGCGGGAGGCGGCGCGTTGATGCGGTCGTTGCAGTTGCACAGCTCGACCAGGTCACAGCGCAGGGTCAGGACCAGTGGTGCCGACCACCGTGCGCAGGGGCGCAGCAGAAACCGGCTCCGCCCGCGGCGGATCAGTAGGCCGGCGTCCAGCCAATCGCGGCGCACCAGCCACACGGTCAGATTTCCGCGCACCGGTTCCACCCTCACGCGAACGCTGCTCCCTGAATCGAGGTCTGCGTGTCTGGCTGCGTCCAAGCGACTGGCCGGCCGGGGTGCCTCACACGCCCCGGAGATGCCTCTCCCTGGGCACCGGCTGCGGTGCCGCTTGACGGCTGTGGACTGTGGCAAGATGTGGACGGGTCACGTCGGGGAGGCTCGTTTGCTTCCGGACGTTTCTCAAGCTCTTCTGAGAAGGGGGTTTACGGCGCGGAGTGTCTCCGCGTGGGATTATGCCGGCCTTGACGCTTTTGTCGGGGTGTCGGCTTCATGCAGCATCGGAGGACATGGACGACTTCGCATCACGGCGACGAAGTCGTGCTCCCGGCATTGCGCCGATGCCGTGTTGCCCTCATGCAACACGGTAGATGCGAGGGGACGGGCGTGTATCCGGGCACCAACGCCGCGCGATGCGGGAGCGGCGCGGATGCGCCGGCTGGGGGCGCGGCTCAGACGCCTTCTTTGAGGAGCATCTCGATCTTCTCTTTCATGAACTTCTGGCCCTGCGCACCCTGCCAGTTGAGTTCGCCGTACCACCAGTAGCGGACGTAGCCTCACTTGTCGAGCAGGTAGACGGCCGGCCAGACGTGGTTGGTCCAGGCGTCCCAGTTGCGTTTCTCATTGTCCACGGCCACCGCGAACGCGAGGCCGTTGGCTTTGGCTTTCTGCCGGATCGTCTCGATGTTCTTCTCGCCCCGTGATTCCGGCGTATGGATGCCGATGATCGAGAAGTCCTTGTCGGCGAATCGCTCCTGCCAGTCCTTGTATGCTCCGTAGTTGTGGATGCAGTTGATGCAGCCGAACGTCCAGAAGTGGACGACGACCACCTTCCCGCGCAGTTGGGCCAGCGTCAGCGGTTTCGAGTTGATCCACGCTTCGACCGGCTGCAGCTCGGGAGCCTTCATCGCCGGTGGTGAGACCTTCGTGAGATCGAACGGGCTGCCGACCAGGCTGAGCCACTGCCGCTTCTGCTCGTTGGTCAGAACGCTGACGATACGTCGGTGCTGTTTGACATGCAGTTGCTGGAAGGTCTTCTCGACGGTCGACCGCGACTCGGGCGTGCGGGCCTGTTTCGACGCCTTCCTGAGCGATGCCTGCGTTTCCTCGATGATCGTTGCGACTCGGCGGTGCTGGTCGTTGGTCAACGCGAGCTTGTCGGCCACATCCGGTCGGGCCACGGCGGGTGTGCCCTGAACCTGGAGCACGATTTGGTCGAGGCGTCGTTTCTGTGCAGGTTCGAGGACCCGTGCGAGTGCGTCGTTCGTTCTGGTCAACAGCCCGAGCAGGGCCTTCCGGCCTTTCTCCGGGGGTGCGTCGCGCATGGCCCACAGCGGTCCGTCCGCTTCGTCCGTCACAGCCTGAACCGCCTCGATCTGAGCGTCGGTCAGGCCCAACTCGGCCCGAACGGTCGGATCGCGTATCAAGAGCACGGACTGGTCGTCCACCGCAGCAAGATCCTCGCTGCCGGCCGACTTCTGTGGCTCTGCCGGCGCGGCTCCCGCGACGACCGCCAGGGCGAATGTGGGTAACGTCAGGAGGACGGTGCGCATGGGTCTGAGGCCTCTCGGGCTCCAAGGTCGGGCGGTCAAGTCGAGGGCGAAATCCAGGTACGTTTCGCTTCCTCCAACCGCATCGCCATGATGCACCGGGAACGAACGCGAATCTCTCATTCCTTCGTCCACGATTTCCAGCGAGTCAGTCGACGGTCTGAGACAGCCCGCCCCACTCCGGGAGTGCGTTCAGGGGCGTCGGCCGATCGCAAAGGCAGCGGAGGCTGCGCTGCGCCTGGACAGTGCGTGCGATATTTCGCATTGACCAAGCTGGGACGAAGCGGGTAGAGTGCCTGCGGTTGGAGAGCCGCGAGCTGTCGAGTCGGGCGACAGTCTCCCGTATCCCAATGGATTGGAGCAGTGTCTGCAGAGGTCTGACCGACGCTCGTCGGGCTCGGCGGCCGGAGGGAAGCGGGCGCAGAGGAGGCAGTCGCGGCAAGGTTCCAGGTTGCGCCTGTCGTTCATACTCTTCATTGGGTCAACGCCTCCCTGGGACCCGCATCCACGGTCTGTACGTTTCGGTAGACACGATTGCGGCAGGCGGCGGCTTGCGGCTGCGGCAAGCGCCGGGTGCCGGCGATCCGGGTCGGCGCATGTGTACGCCGGTTCTTTCACCATTCGAGGCGCACTTCAGATGCGGCGGGGGGCGAAGCAGTGGAGCCATGCGTGACATGAAACGCAAGAACCTTCTGACGCGAATCGGATCGGCGACCTGGGTAGTAGCGGCGGTGGGTGTGGCTTCCCTGGGCCTGCTCACGCACGGCAACCGGGCTTGGCGAGAAGACACCAGGCGGTACGTTCCGTTGCTGGACAACATCAAGGAGGCCAGGGTCGATCTGGTTACGGGGCATCTGTGGCTTGAAGAGATGATTGCGGGCGACGAGACGGTCAGGCCGGAGAAGGTCTGGGCTCTATTTGGGCGAGTGGACCAAGCGATCGGAGACTGTCTGGCGGGCACCAGTTCCATTCCGAATCTGGAGGGCTTGGTTCCTACGGACCGCAGGCTTCGGGGCCGATTGGAGCAGTTTCGAGCGTCAGTCAAGGGCTTTCGGGCGGCCGCCGAGAAGCGATGGGACGAACGGGAAACGAACGGCGTGGGGAGCCCCGCGGATCAGGCGTTCGACGAAGATTTTCGCGAATTGGTGGATGCTGCGGCCGCGATAGACCAGTCGGTGCATCGTAGCCTGGGCGAGATCATGGCCGCTCAGTGGCGGGTACACACCGCCGGTCTCGGGCTGTGGGGGCTCCTTCTTGTGGCGGCATGCAGCGGGCTCCAACTTCTGGGGGCGAGGCGCGCTCGAGCGGAGGAGGCGCAGCGCCGCAGCGTCCAGGAGGTCGGAGCTCTCAATACCCTGAACCGACGCGTGAGCGCCAAGCTGCCGTTGAAGGAGGTGGTGGATGCTGCGCTCGAGGGGATCACGACGCCGGTTGCCTGTGACCTGGCCCTGCTCTTCCTCCGGGACGGCGATGCGCTCATGCTCCAGGGCGCTCGTTCGTGCAAGCCCGAGATCCGGCATGAGAAGACACCGGTGCACCGCGTGGGTGAATGCATGTGTGGTCTGGCCGTCCGAACCGATGTCCCGGTGTACTCGCGCGATATCCGTTCTGATCCACGCTGCACGTGGGACGAGTGTAAGAAGGCCGGGGTGCGTTCCTTTGCGGCATTGCCGCTTCCGGGCGGCGATGGGGTAGTGGGTGTTCTAGGGTTGGCCTCGATGACGGAGCGCGACTTCGAGGCGCAGGGCTCGTTCCTGGAGACCCTGTCTCACGCAGTTGCCGTGGGCTTGCAGAACTCTCTTCTGTACGAGGAGGTGAAGCGGCATGGCACAGATCTCGAGCAGCGTGTGGCCGATCGGACGGTGCAGTTGCAGACCACCAACGAGCGACTCGAGCGAGAGATCGCCGAACATCGCGAGACGCAGGAGGAACTGAAGCGGCACCGCTCGCACCTGGAGGAGATGGTGAACGAGCGTACGGCGGCGCTGAGTACGGCCAACGAGTCATTGCGGCGTGAGGTCACCGAGCGAGAGCGGGCCGAAGCGGCGTTGCGCAGGCTGTCTTCGAGGCAGGAAGCCATTCTGGCTGCTGTTCCGGATATCATCGTGGAAGTGGACCGTGATAAGGCCTACACTTGGTCCAACCCGGCAGGATACGAGTTCTTTGGGGAAGATGTGATTGGCAGAGAGGCCGCATTCTACTTCGAGGGTGGGCAGGAGACCTATGGCGTGGTCCAACCGCTGTTCGAAGGCGACGAGAACGTCGTTTACGTCGAGAGTTGGCAGCGTCGACGGGACGGCGCCAAGCGGCTCCTCGCTTGGTGGTGTCGGGTGCTCAAGGACGCAGAAGGGCGGGTGGCCGGAGCCCTCTCTTCGGCGCGCGATATCACGGAGCAGAAACAGGCCGAGGAGGCGCGCCTGGCGCAGGTGCGTTTCCGTGAAAGTACCGATCAGATCGGCAGGGTCATGCAGCGGACGGTCGATCTCGAGCAGATGATGGGTAACGTGCTTGATGCCCTTCTGTCCATCCTCAGGTGCGACCGCGCCTGGCTTCTTTTCCCCTGCGACCCCGACGCATCCGTGTACGCCGTTCCCAGCGAGCGCACGCGTCCGGAGTACCCGGGCACGTCCGTCTCGAACACGGAAGTCCCGGCGACGCCCGGCATCAGCGCCGTTCTCAGGGAGGCTCTGGACTCGGAAGATCCCGTCACCGTGGGGCCGAGCTCGAGCATGTCCGTCGGGCCGATCCTGAAGGCTTTCTCGGTTCAATCTCAGATGTGCATGGCGGTCTTCCCGAAGGTGGGGGACCCGTGGCTGTTCGGCGTTCACCAGTGCTCTCACCCGCGCGTCTGGACTCCGGAGGAGAAGACGCTCTTCAAGGAGGTCGGGCACCGGATCGGCGACGTCCTGAGCAGCCTGCTGTTCCTGCGCCAACTCCAGGAGAGCGAGACCCGGTTCCGGTCACTCGTGGAAACCGCCGCCAGCGTAATCCTGTGCCTGGCGCCGGACCACACGATTCTGGAGTTCAACCCGGAGGCGGAACGCCTCTATGGATGTCCGCGGGCCGAGGCGCTCGGCAAGGACTACATGGGGGAGTTCCTGCCGGAGGCGGTGCGCGAGGTGGTGGCGGAGGACATCTGGAAGGTGCTGGCGGGAGGGCCGGCCCGTGGCTTCGAGAACACAATCCTGACGCAAGACGGCGATGAACGGATACTCTCATGGTCGGTCAGCCGTCTCACGGGTCAGCGTGGCGAAACCACTGGCATCATTGCGGTCGGACAGGACATCACCGAGCACAAGCGGGCGGAGGAAGCGACTCGCGTCGCCCAGGAACGACTGCTCGAGCAACAGCGTAGCGAGACGGAGCGTGTTCAGACCGAGCTCGACAAGGCGCGTGGACTTCTGGTCAACCAGACGCGGCTGGCGACGATTGGCCAGATGGCTGCGAGTGTCGCCCACGAGCTTCGCAATCCGCTGGGTGCGGTGCGCAACGCCGCGTACTACCTGAGGCGGCGGGCCGCGGGAGCCGATCCGAAGTTCCCGGAGTATCTCGATCTCATCGAGCGGGAGGTCGCGACGGCGGACCGTGTGATCCGGGATATGATGAACGTGGCTCGCTCCGAGGAACCCGTCGTGCAGACCGTGGATCTCGGTCGGACGGCGCGGGAGGTGATTGAACGGGCGTGCGGGGCGCGTGTTCTCAGTGAGGTGATGTTGGATCCCGAGCCGTTCCATGTGTCTGCCAACACCGGCCAGTTGAGGCAGGTCCTTGACAACCTGCTCACCAATGCGGTGCAGGCGATGGAAGGAAAGGGGACGATCCGGATCGAGGCCCGCCGATCCGCGGAGTGGGACACGATCACCGTGCGGGACAGCGGTCCGGGCATTACGGCCGAGCATCGCGATCGGCTGTTTGAGCCCCTGTTCACGACCAAAGCCAAAGGCACGGGGCTGGGGTTGACCATCTGTCGACAGATCGTCGAGCACCACGGTGGTACGATCGATTGGGTTGAAGGGGCGGGACGGGGCGCCGCATTTCGGATCCGGCTGCCGCGGCACTCAGAGTCGACGTGACCGTAGGCGTCCGATCGTTCGTGCGAAACTGCTGCTGAGCGGAGGCGTCTCACTGCCTCGGCGGTGTCGAGTTGCCGTCGTTCGCGCCGACCGTCAGCAACTCCGTCGTGAAGGTCGGAATGTCTCCCCGTGTCAGCCCGCCGGCGACGAGGATACGGCCGTCGCGCAGGCGGCAGGCGGCGAAGTCGTCGCGCGGGATCTTCAGTCGCCCGACCACGGTGAATCGCATCGTTGCCGCGTCAAAGAGCGTGATCTGATCGTGGATTTGGTCCCGCTTGCCGCCCGCGCCGTCGTCGGACTCGCCGCCGATGATCAGCCACCGGCCGTGGCTCAGGTCGGTCACCTGCGCGTCCTGACCGTCGGTTGGCAGGTCGGGTCCGGGTGTGATCGATGCGCGTTGCACATCGAACAGGTCCGATCGCGCATGGGTCTTTCCGTCGCTGACTCGCTGGCCGCCGGCCAACAGTACGCGCCCGTCGGGCAGCAGCAGCGCGACATGCTCGTCGCGTTCTTCGCGCATGAGTGCACCCGCGGCCTCGCCTCGCAGTCTCGACGCGTCGAAGAGCTCCATCGAGCGATAGCCCTCGCTGCGTGATGACGCACTGGCACGCCCGCCGCCACCCGCGAGCAGAACGTTTCCGTTCTTCAGTAGCGTGGCCGTGTGGGCTCGGCGCGGGCGTGTTAGCGGATAGGGGCCGGTCGTGGTGCTCGTCTTCGGATCGAAGATCTCCGCGGTCGCGTCGCCGCCCGCGAGCAGCACGCGGCCGTCGGGCAGCACCGTCGCAGTGTGGGTCATCCGCTCGCACTCGAGCCGAACCAGGTCGCCCAGCGTCTGCGTGCGTGGGTCGTACACCTCGGCCGTGCCACCGAAGTCCGGGCCCTTGCCGCCGCCGGCGATCAACACGCGGCCGTCGGTCAGCAGCGTTACCGTTGGCCAAAGCCGTCGCCGGGCGAGGCGCACCGACAGCAGGGAGAGCTTACGCGTTCGGGGGTCGAATCGTTCGATTGAGTTCAGCCCGCCGCCGATGATGAGGGCCGATCCGTCCGGCAGGGCGACCGCCCGCGGCCCGATCCGAAGACCGGACAGCTTCGATTGCAGTAGCTCCGACTCGACGCGCACCGCCGCCTTCTCCCGGTCGCTGGTGCGAGCGTCCGCCGCTTGAGCGGCCATCAAGAATAGCAGCAAGGTTGTCATACCGAGGTCCTGTCACATCGCTGCGAGCGAGATTGCCCTCGTTGTGGACGGATTCTCGGTCGCGGCCCGCGCGGCATCAAGGTATCCAGTTGCGGCGGGCGTGGGCGGGAACTACTGTAGCAACTCGTGCTCTGCGAGGCGCAACCCGATCCGAGCCACGAGCGTGAGGGAGCGGGCGATGCCGACGAAGTCGGAATCCACGGTCTCAGGTGCCCCTCGAGGAACGACCATTTGGCGGTGACAGCACACCGCCGGCTGCCCGTGGCGTGCTCGCGTACCGAGGAGCTTTCCCGATGTCGACAGAACAGCCAGATCCGTCCGGTGGCGGATGCTACGGCTTCGAGTGCGACTGTAAGAAGGACCCCAACCGGCGTGACTTCCTGGCCGCCTCGGCCTCGACGTTGGTCGGCCTGGGCGTTGCCACTTCCCTGGCCGGGTCGCCGCGGTCCGCTCAGGCCGCGGCCGCGAAGCCGCCCGATCTCGATCAGTGGCTCGCGACGCTGTTCGATGTCGGCAAGACGCGCGTGTACTCCGGCGCCGAGTTGGAGCATATCGGCTTCCCGCTTGGAGGGATCGGTGCGGGCACCGTCGGCTTGACCGGCCGTGGTCACTTCGCCCACTGGGAGATCTTCAACAACTTCAACCATCGCGCGGTGCTACCGCACGCGTTCTTCGCAGTGCGGGCCGGGGCGAAGGGGCAGCCGGCGCAGACGAGAATGCTCAGTGTTGGCGGCCAGCACGACAAGGAGGGCGTCGGGTCGATCCGCTTCTCCGGTGAGTATCCGTTCGTCTGGCTGGACTACGAGCAGGACGATCTGCCCGTCGAGGTCTCACTGACCGCGTACTCACCCTTCATCCCGCTGAACGCCAAGGAGTCCGGGCTGCCCGCGGTCGTGTTCGAGTTCACGTTGCGAAATCGCACCGACAAACGTGTCGACGCCGCGCTGGCGATGTCGCTGCCGAACGCCGTCGGTTGGGACGGCTACCGACCGGTCCATGGGAACGCGTACGTCGAGTATGGCGGCAACTTCGGTAGCGTCTCGCGCGAGGCCGGTCGGACCACACTCACGCTCGCGGCCGAACAGGGCCGGCGCGACGGCTTCGCCAAGCCGGTTCGCCTGGTGATCGATTCGGATGCGCTGCACTTCGCCTTGCGGCTTACCGACAACCTGGAGATCGAGCGACGCAGCTTCGGTAAGGGCGCCGAGCCCAAGTCGGATGAGAAGGCGTCGTCCGTGGTGTGGGTGGACGGCGTGCCCACGGATGCCGGGAACGTGGACGGCGTGCTGAACGAGACGGTTGCCGCGCTCGATGCGGGGCGCACCGTCGTGCTGTCGGGCGCGGCCGATCACATCCTGCACCGCCTGTTGCTGCCGGAGCAGTTCACGCGTGAGGACATCGTCTTCGCCGATTTCGAAGGCAAGAAGCTTGAGGGTTGGACGGTCGAGGGCGAGCGGTTCAAGCCCGGCCCGGCCGGCGGCAAGATCGAGTGGCAGAGCCCGGTTCGCGGCTGGCGTGGCAAGGGCTTCATCAATACGTTCAATCCCGACGACGGTCCGGTGGGCAAGCTCGCCTCCCGGTCGTTCACGATCGATCTGCCCTACATCCATCTGCTGGTCGGCGGCGGGAACAAGCCCGGCGTCACGTGCGTCAACCTCAAGATCGGCGACAGGGTCGTGGCCACGGCCACGGGTCGGAACCGGGAAGTGCTGCGACCGGTTACGTGGGACGTCTCGGCCCACAAGGGCAGCCAGGCCGTCATCGAAATCGTGGACGCGGAGTCGGGCGGCTGGGGCCACGTTCTGTGCGACCATATCGTGTTTTCGTCGTCACCGGTGACCAAGGCTGCGGCCCCGGCGCTGGTCAAGCGCATCCGCGCGTTGCTGCCGGTCACGTACGGTGCGGCCGAGATGACCGACGGCGCCGCCGATCTCCGAGCGGATGCGGACGCACTGCTGGCGGGTATCGCGAGCCCGGCCCGGCCGCACCGGCGGGTTCGACTCGCGGGCATGCAACTGCGCGAGGGGGCGTCGGTGCTGCTGCGTGACGGTGCCGATCAGCCCGTGATTGTCGAAGGTCCGGCGGGCAGGGGGCGGATCATCCTGTGCCTCGCGCGCGTGCAGGATCTCTACCGCGGGCGCGACGCGACGACGCTCATCGGCAACCTGCTCGGACGCGCCACGGGCGTTGCGTACACACCGTCCACCGGGTGGTGGAAGACTGCGCCTGGAAACGGTTCGATTTCCGTTACCGCGCTGGGCGGCGAGACGACGGCCTTGCCCGGCTACGAGACGGTCGACGACTTCTGGCGGGACTTCGCCGACGACGGGAAGCTCTCCGGTGCGGATCGCTCCGAGCCGACGGTGCCCGGCTCGACGAGCAACGGGGCGCTGGCCTCTTCGGTTGGGCTCGAACCGGGTGCGTCGAAGAAGCTCACGTTCGTGATGACGTGGCACTTCCCCAACCGCTACCGCACGCGGCACTACGGCTGGGCCAAAGGGCCGTACGACTACGAGCACCGGCTCGGCAACATGTACAATAACTGGTTCGGTTCGTCCGGCGAGGTGGCCGACTACGTCATTGCGAACCTCCCGCGGCTATACGGGGACTCGAAGCGCTTCCACGACACGTTCTACGACTCGACGCTGCCGCGCTACTTCCTCGATGCGGTGGCGGCCAACCTGGCCATCCTTCGATCGCAGGTCACGATCTGGCTCGAGGACGGTACGTACGCCGGTTTCGAGGGGGCCGACAACTGCTGCCCGATGAACTGCACGCACGTGTACAACTACGCCCAGACGACCGGCTTCGTCTTCCCCGAGTTGGAACGGCGTGTGCGCGAGATCGACCTGCTCGTGCAGCAGCGTGACGACGGGTCGGTCCCGCACCGAACGGTGCTGCCGCTCTCGCTGCCGCGGCTGTGGGGCAAGATCGGCGGGCCGCACGACCATGCGCTGGACGGCATGTTCGGCACCGTGCTGAAGACCTATCGCGAGTACCGCAACCACGGCGACCGGGCGTGGCTGGAGAAGGTCTGGCCGCGGGTCGAGAAGCTCATGGGCTACATGACCAAGACGTTCGACCGGGACGGCGACGGCGTGATGCGCGGCCCGCAGCCGAACACGTACGACATTCACACGTACGGCTCGAATACGTTTCTCGGCACGCTGTACCTCGCCTCACTGCGGGCCGCGGCCGAGATGGCCGATGACATGGGCGAGAAGGGGCGAGCGAGTGCGTATCGAGCGCACGCCGAGCTGGCGGGCGCGAACTACGACCGGGTCTGCTGGAAGGACGACTACTACGTCAATGTGTACGACGCTCCCGACGCCAAGCCCGACACGTACGAGGCCCACAACTGCTGGGGCCCGGGCTGCCACGCCGATCAACTGCTCGGTCAGTGGTGGGCCGTGGTACTCGACCTCGGCGACCTGCTGCCGCGCGAGCACATTCGGACCGCGTGCCGGTCGATGTTCCGGTACCTCTGGCGGTCCGACCTGTCGGACTTCGAGCACAAGCAGCGCATCTTCGCGAAAGGCACCGAGAAAGGGCTGCTCAACTGCGCCTGGCCGAAGGGCGGCCGGCCGAAGGACCCGATTCGCTACTGCGATGAGGTATGGACCGGCATCGAGTACGCGGTGGCGGCCCTGTTGATGCAGGAGGGGATGGTCCGCGAGGCCCTGCAAATCGTGCGCGGGGCCCGCGACCGCTACACCGGCAACCAGCGCAACCCCTGGGCCGAGGTCGAATGCGGCATCTTCTACGCCAGAGCCCTGTCGGGTTACTCGCTGCTGCTCACGGCCGGCGGCGTAGCCTACCACGCCGCCAAGAGGACACTAGCCTTCCGCCCGCGCTACCAGCCCGAGGCGTGCAAACTGTTCTTCACCGCCGCGACGGGATGGGGCACGCTCGAGCAGAAACGAACCGCCGACACCCAGACCAACATCATCACCGTCCGTCATGGAAAGGTCGGGTTGGCACAACTCGATCTTGAGTTGACGAACGACAAGCCAACCAAGGCAACGCTCCGCCGCGGAGACAACAGGATCGAAGCCCAGATCAAACAGGACGGCCCGGCCGTGACGGTCAGACTTGGGGAACCGGCAACGCTGGCGGTAGACGAGTCGCTGACCGTGGAACTGCGTGCGTGATTCACACGGGAGGGGCCGCAACCAAGGGCTGGGCCCAGGTTGCCTACGGGGGGGCGCTGGGCGGTTCCCCGTCAGAGTGCCGGGCCAGATACTCTGATGCAGCACGACGCGCGCATGTGACTCGTTCGTTGATCCGCGAGTCGTAGATCGTCATGTCTGCCTTCTCCGCCAGCAAACGCATGAGCCTGGTAACTTCGTTACCGAAGAACGCGTTCGCGCGGTCCTCGTGGAAGCGGTATTCAAATCGGCGAAGATCGCCCACATCTTCCTCGACGAGGATTGCCGTAACGTGCGGGAGCACCATCGCGGGGCTCGCCTCCATTGCGTCGAGCACAACGGATGGGAACCAACTCGAGTCCCCAGCATCTGCGGCGCGCGATTGCACGTGGCCCCTCAGCAGATGAATCGGTGTATGCCGATCTATATCGTGTGGGCCGAGAGCCGCAACGAGGGCGTCCGGATTCCCCTGGTATGTCTCCCGCGCCGCAGCGACGAGCTCCGTGCTAAGGCGCACATTCTCGGTCGGAGCCGCCAGCGACGCGCTACTCTCGTGCCTCCAGTCTAGATAGAGCTCGCAGGCGAAACGCAGGCTCACCGGGATCGCCCTGCGGATTTCGCGCGCAAGCCAATCCTCGTGCCCGTCCCAATGTCTGTCGACAGCAAGTGCCTGCAGTTGTGGAGGGCCCGTGTGCCTGCAACTCGCTTCGTTTCCGCACTCTGTCTTGATGATGGCAAACACCTCCTGTGCCAACGTGCGGACCTCTTCGCCTGACATGGAGCCGCCAAACTCGCGAACCTTGTCCGCAAAGCCGTCCGTGTGGACGATCGCTTCGGCGAGACTCGGTTGATCGTCAACACGGCTACCAGCGGTGCTTCTCCAAAGCTCAATACTCTTGAGAACGCACTGGTCCCGCACTTCTCCCGGTTGAAGCTCTCCGGCATTGAATCGGACCCAGTAGTCGGTTGGATGTGATACGGCAACCGTCTGTGGGTTTCGCGAAATCTGCGCACCGTGCTCCGGGAAGAGGAATTCGACAAGGCAGCGTGCTGCGATGCGGTTCCAGGCTGCGTCGTGACCGGCCTTGTCCCATTGAGTTTCTAGCGTCGCCCGGAGTTCCTGCTCAGCGTCACGTGACCCGTGGAGACCCTGATGTAACCTTCGCAGACGGTCAATGTTCGCTGCAACGTATGCAAACGCCTGGGGTGCGCCCGCACGAAGAATGTTTGCCGCCAACAGGCTATCGAAGTCCAGCTCGCCGTGAAGTGAATCCCAGCAGGTCAAGGTGTTTCGCAACCCTGCTTTCATGGGCCGAGGGCAGCCCAATAGTCCTGCCATCGCTTCCAGCGGGTCGAACCGGGTATCCGGATCGAAGCCCATGGCATATGACATGTCGCGCGAGCGATCGGAGGTCAAACTGCCGAGCCGATCCTTCCTGGACTCGGCCAGGCAATCGACATCGTTCGGATAGCGGTCGAGACACAGATCTCGAAACGCCGTAATGACATTTGCCGTGCGTTTTATCGGTACTGACGGCATTATTTCCAGATGCTCGGCGACGCGCACCAAGTCCTCAAGTTCCTGCTGACGCCTTGTGATTGCCAGAACGAACGAGACGTGCTCAAGGCTCTTGAGTCGGTCGAGGAGCGCGGCGAGTTCCGGAACAAGAGGCGCGGGAATGGCGTTGCGGTCAAGGTCCTCTAAATAGATCACGAGACGGTGCCCAGTACAAGCGAGCACGTTGTCAAGCCGGCGCAGGACATCGAGGGGGTCACGTCCACGATTCAGGACGCTGGCCAGTGGCTTCGCCCATGGCGAGCCGGAGCTTGAGATAGCCGCAGCGTAGTGTGACGGGATGGTGACAAGAGCCAGGCAGTCGACGTGCTTCGCCATCTGTCGAACGGCCGCGCTGAGCGTATGCTGGACTACGGAGTCGCGCGTGAAGCCCCAGCCGCCAACGAAAACGGTAACGATTCTGCTGGATGGGACGAGGGCACTTGCACCATGGTCGTCGCTACGATCGGTCCGGAGAAAGTGCTCCACGAGGCGCAGGACGCTGCTCTTACCAGAGCCATAGGGGCCTGTAAGACCAACGGTGTTGAGGGGTGTCGTGCGCAGGATTTGGGCGATTCGTCGAGCGATCGACGCCGTTCCGAGAAGGTCCTGGTCGGGCGTCTGAATGGGTTGGTCGGACCTCAGCCAATCCTCAAGCACACGGGGGTCTTCGAGGTCGGTAGCGTCCGGTGCTACATGGGTGTGTTGCGTGGCACCTGGGTTCTCGGTCTCGTAGGATGCTCCCTCGGCTGGCCATAGCCACTCCACCAGGATGGCCAACCCAGCACCAGCGGCGACAAGCATGAGAGTCGCGGCGCCGTCGAGCCACCTGTTTTCCATCGTGGGGAAGACAAGCCGGTGGCAAACGAGAGTGACGATCGCCGCCCACCAGCCGGGTGGGTAGCACAGCGACGCCGACAGGTTGAAGTGACGGAAGTGGAAACCTCCGAGGCGAATGAGCGCCCACCAGATGAGGGCGTTGGCGAACACGACGCACAGGGACTGGAGCCACGCCGGCCGGGCACCAATGTGCTTTGTGGCCCATTCGGCGGCTGAGACCAGCGCAGATTGCGATACGACCAACAGGGCGACGAATACTACCGTCATCCGGACGACGTCGAGCCAACGCAACACGATGGGGTTTTTGCGGTGTCTACTCCAACGGCCTTTCATGACGAGCGCCTCCAATGTGCGCGTGGCACGTATAGGGGATGCAGCGCCAGCGATATCTATCATTACCGCAACACGTCAGGTGTGCAATCATCGTTCATCGGGTGGCGCGTGTCGGTCCTGCCCTCACGTGATGAATGTTGTGCCGACCGGGAGGACTGAACCACGTGAAGGAAGCCCGCTGAAGGGGCCGTTGATTTAATCGGCCGGGTTGAGGTTCCGTGAACCTGCCCTGTTCTCAGAGACCGACGTTTGCTGCGACTTGTTCTGGAGCGACGGTACTCAGAGGGCTCGCGCTTCTTGAGGGGAAAGGCGGCGTTTCTGCTCGCGTTC
>CAYMME010000183.1:15465-15973 GCA_964391465.1 uncultured Planctomycetales bacterium | reverse complement strand
GGAACCGGAACCGTCGCCACCGCGAGTACAGCCCGTCCACGTCGTCGGCCCACGTCACACTGGTCGTCGTGCCGAACACGATGACGTGCTTGGGCACCGATTCGAGCCAGCCCAACAGGAATCGCAGGCACGCAGCGTTGAGGTGCTGGATCTCGTCGATCACGTAGGCGCGGCGCCCGGACGGGCCCCACCCGTGGTAGTACATCAGGTCGGCCAGTTCCCGGAAGTCAGCAATGGTCACGGCCCTACTGTCAATGCGCTCGATGTTGAACCGGGCGATGCCCAGTGCGTCGGCCGCCACATAGGCCGCACTCGTCTTGCCGCATCCGGCAAGTCCGTTGGACTCGAACAGCCATCGTTCGCCCCCGTACTCGAATAGGTCCGGCTCCCGGCACGCCGCTTCAATCTCGGCGATGACGGGCTGCCCCACGAAGTCGGCCCACTGTTGCGGCCGATACTTGTCTGAAAGCATGCTCGTTTCCTTCAAGAGAGAGGGCCGGGGCGCCGG
>CAYMME010000183.1:0-15455 GCA_964391465.1 uncultured Planctomycetales bacterium | reverse complement strand
TGGTCTGAACGACTGCTCGTTCCTTAAACGTGCGCGGCGGGGGGCGCGGGGGCCCCCACGGCCCGTAGGGTCCGGTCAATCCTCATTCGGCCGCATGATCGTGGCCACCGATTCGCCGTTGTCGCTTTCCGCCGCCTTGCGACGCTGGTATTCCCGCGCGGCATGCTCACGTACAGAGTCCTGCACTTCACGGGACCCGGTACCGTCGCAGGATCGACACGGTCGGGAGCGGCCGGGCGCCCCCCACAAGCGCCCATCGCCACCGCAGACCGTGCAGACGGCACCTTGCAGCCGGGCGGTTTCGCAGTCCGCGTGTTCCGTCCGGCCGCGCCCGTACCAGTACACAAGCTGGCCGGGCACGACGTCGCGCCCGCAGGCGCGGCACTTGCCCCGATACTTCGCGCGTAGCTTCCGTGGTCCGCGTCTCATCGGCGCACCTCGCTTTCGGCTGCGACCGCGACGGCGCGGTCTGTTCGATAGACGATGTGCCCCCGGTCCGTGTCGTACGACGACCGGCCGAACACGCGGCCGCCGAACCGCACCGCACCCGGCGCGCCCGCAAAGCCCGCGTAGTCGTTCGTGGGATTGTCCACGATCAGCGCTTCCACTCCGTCGCCGAGCCGGTCATGCCGGGCGACGGGGACGGCGCCGTCGATTGCTGTTGCTGTTTTCATGCTTCACCTCATCCAGCACGTGAGTTGAGAAGGGGAACCCGGTGACGATGACCAGTGCACGGACTGAGAGGGCGCCACCCGACCGGCTGGCCGGGCAGCGTCCCCGCGTCCGATGTCACGCCGCGAGTGCCGCGGCCGGTGCCGTGTCGCCGGGCCCGGACTTGGCCGTCTCCGCATCGTCGATGATCGCTCTGGCCGTCTCGCTGATGCGATCCAGACTGGCCCGCAAGCCCTTGCCGTCGCCACCCCAGAGCGCGATGTAGCGCGACGATCGGACTTCCACGGCAAGCCCGAAGTGCTGGCAGACGATGTAGGCCGCCGCTTCGGCTTCAAGCTCGGCCACGGTCCGCGTGAGCCCGTCCGTCCGGTCTTTCGGCTTGTGCAGCGATTCGTGGGCAAGCTCGTGGGCCAGCGTTTTCGCCGCTTGCCCCGATGCCATGCCGTTGGCAAGCTCGATCGTTCCGCCCTTGGAGGTGCCGTAGTGGCCGGGCCGAAGATCGACGTACGCCAACCGAATCCCACGGCCCAAGGCCACGGCCTTGAGCACCGAGAGTAGGTCGTCGGCCGCTTGCTCGACGTCGGCCACGTCGAACGCGGGCAAGGGCTTGCCATCGGTCTGCGCCGCGTCGAACACGTGCACGGCCTTGAAGTAGATGCCACCCACGACACGCTCCGTGCCGTCGTCGTCGGTCGTGGTACGCTTGAACGGGCACGGGGCGAGAATCATGATTCCGTGTTCGCCCTTGCGTACGTGCCGCCCCATCTTCTTCCACGTGCGGAAACCCGCCACCCGTGTGGCATCGGGTCGCTGCGAGTAGATCAGCATGCAGTTGTGCCACGAGTAGTTGTGGAAGCGGGCTTGAACGTCGAGGTAGGCCCGGAACTCGGCCGAAGCCCGCTCGTCGTCCACAGCCTTCGCAAGGGCTTCGATACGCTCGTCAATCGTGGCCCGGAGCGCACGGGCTCGGTCGGTGGCTCCGTGGCCACCCACGGCATACGTTGCCATGATAGAAATCCGTGTGAGACAGGTTAGACTTGGTTCGGCTGGCCGATGGTCTCAACATCGGTTGGCCCGGCCCGTGGGTGCTCCAACACTCACGGGCCACTTAAATATACTACATTTCCGCCGCACGGTCAACAAAAACGTACACTGTTTTCGACGATCTTCTCGCGCGTGCTCGAATCGCGCCTCACGCACTGCGATCGACGGTCGATCCAGCCCGACAATAACCTTGCACGTTTCCGCGCGTGCGCTGCACGATCGACGTAGCGCGTTGACCGCAATCACGGCGCGCAGTGGCCGAGTGTTTCCGGCGCCGTTCCGGCGCGCTTCCGGGCGCGATCGGCGCGGCTGAACACGAGCGCGGCGCGACGGTGTGCGCGATCGCACGAGGTACCCCCCCGTCGGCCCCCGGCTGCTGTCGCGCCCGGGAAGAAAAGGCCCGCGCCGGATTTGTGCCACCCCGACCCATATAACGAGGTTCGCGCCTCTATTTAGCCACAGATACTAGGCGCTGGGAACCGAAGGGTGCGGGCATTGCCCTCGCGTGGGGGGCGTGCCATCATCACACAACACTACGCCTCACAGACAATCGAATCCGGAGACGCGGTCATGCCGTCGGACATCAACATCGACACGGTCATCGACATGTACCTCAAGGAGCACGGCGAACGGGCGCAGGCTCGCTACGAAGAGTTGTTCGGACCGCTGCAAGAAGAGGAGTACGAGGGCAACGATAGTGAGGCAGAGGAAGACGTCGACGACGCTGACATCGGACACGAGGACCGCCGCTCCCGAGGACGACGCCGACGCGACGAACCCACTGACGTGCGAGAGTTCTTGGAGGCCCCCGCGCCGGAGCCGATCGTCGCTATGCTTCAGGAGGAATACGACCGGACTCACGAAGACAACCGGCCGGACGCCAGAACCGCGCTGTGGATGATGGGGAGCGAGGACTGGACGTGGGAGACTGCCCGCGAGTGCGTGGTCTACTGGTTCGAGGTCCGCGCGGGCACGCACGCTGTCCACTACTATGAGCCCGAGAAGGCCTTTCCCATTGATACGACGATGCTCTATCAGGAGTTGAAGGCAAGACTTTCGGCGCTGGGGATTGCGTACCGCGACCACACCGACGATCCGGATCTTCTACCAATCCAAATCATCGGGAACATCACTCTCGGCGTCGAGGCCTTTCGATCACGCCGGAAGCTGGAGCACTGGCAGGTGTGGTCGCTCGTCTACGACCTGGCTCCCCGCCTCCTGCCGTCACCACCGCCGTATGCTGCCGGTCCGCATCAAGTCTGGATGATTGCTGCGTCGAGGGACTCTTTCCAGGAGGCCGACGACATGGAGCCTTCCAAGGCGGCGATGTGGACCATCAACCTGAACGCGAACCGCGGCGATCTGGCGTTGATGTACTGCATGACGCCCCGCAGTGCGTTCACCCACCTGTTCCGTGTCGATCAGGATGCCGGTGACGATCCGTTCGGAGGCTACTCCCTTGCTTGGACGCGCATCACGGACAAGGTCACTCTGCCGCCGATCACGCTCCAGGAAATGCGCACCGATCCCGTGCTGCGGCGGTGGCACCAAGTGAAGGCCGATTTCCGGGGGCTCAACCGATCGCCGATACCAGAGGACGTCTGGGTTCGGATCAAGCAACTCGTCGCCGAGAAGGACCCCGAGACCGCCGAGTTGTTGGAACGGTACGAAGTGCGCGGCCCCCGCAAGAGGAACGGTAGTCTGACGGAGACGGAGTTCGAGGACAAGGTCGTCATACCGATCCTTGAACGGTTGGGCTGGCATCCGGAGAAGACGCTGAAACGCCAGCACGACTTCTGGATCAAGGTCGGTTCCGGTCGGCCGACGAACGTCCGCGCCGACATCGTGGGCTACCGTGGTGCTCTCAGTTCCGAGGTGATCTTGGTTATCGAATCGAAGCGCAAGATCACGTCCGAGGCCGAACTGAAGAGCGCTCGGGAGCAATGCGAGTCGTACTGCGGGAAGCTGCGTTGCTCTCGGTTCGCCGTAGCCGCACCCGAAGGCATATGGGTCTACGACCTGCGCTTCCCGTCGCAGTCGGAACTGCTGGCCCACGTCCGATCGCCGTCTCCGACCGCAGCGGCCGTCGAGAAGGACCTGGAGATGCTGGCCTTCGACAAGCTCTCCACGTGAAGCCGAAGGATTCATCGCGGGCACACCCGCGGCACATCGCGGTGCGCACCGCCCCGTGCATTGTGCCTTGCGATGCCATACGCGAATGCGGGCCCGGTTGCGGAATGGCGTGACCCGCTCAACGCCAGGACCGGGCGCGTGCAACAGCGGGGCCACAAAGCCCATCCTGTGGAGGTCTCGTCGATCGCAACGACGGCGGCGGTCCCTGCGCCGTCTCAAGGGAAGCACCGCCAGGCCCCCCCCCTGAGGACCCCGAGCCGCAGCAGCCACGGTGCGTAGCACAAGTCAGCCGTCCTCAGGGGGGTTCCCCGCCCGGTGTTCAACCCACGCCTCCCCAGCGACCTGCGAGGAAGCCTTTGGCCCCGACGGTCGCTCGGAACACGGGGACGGAGACGCCCACCTCAGTTGTGCCGATCCTACTTGCATCAACGCCGGGCGTGGTGGTGGGCGCCCAGTCCGGGACGAGGGGGGACGTCGCCACGTACCGCTTGGTTGCAGACGGCGTTCGCCAACGCCAACGTGCAGAACAAGGGCGGCGTCACCGAGCCGAGCAGCAGTCAGTCAGCCAAGCTGGCGATCCTCGCGAAATCGGTCTCCCGCAGGATGCGAATCGCCTGCCCCTTTGCGATCAGCGCCTCCGCCTTCCGGTGCTTGCTGCTTTTCTCATGCCCGCCCAGCTTCCGGACGTCCTGGTCCCCGACAACCAGCAGTGTGGTCTTCTTGGTGACCCCGGATGCGACACGGCAACCGGCGTGAGCGGCCATCTCGGCGGCCTCGACCCGGGGGCTTTCCAAGGCCCCGGTGAATACCAGCACCTCACCGTAGAGGGGGCCGTCCGGGTTGCCCTCACGGGTGATGTTGGCCCTTGAGGAAGTCTTGGACGGATCGATGGGCTGCTCGACCCGCTTCAACCAGCCTTCGAGATCGAGCCCCGTCTTCTCCATGGCGGTGGTGAGGATGTGGGCAGCGGCCTTCGCGTCTTCGAGGGCATCGTGGTGCTTGAAGTCGTAGCCGAGGAACTGACACACGTTGTCCAGCCCGTACCCGCGCTGGGCAAACTCCTTCCATGTACGACGGGCCACTCGGGCGGAATCCAGCCAGACGCACCGCGGGGGCCGCAGGTCAGACTCGTCGCAGGCTTGCTGCACGGCCACGCGGTCGAAGTGGGTGTGACAGACGGAGACGCGATCGTCCAGGAACTCGTAGACTCGATCAACCGCCTCAGCGAAGGTGGGAGCACCCTTGACGGTGGCTTCGTCGATGCCATGGATGGAGACGTTGACGGGATCGAAGTAGTCCTCGGGATCGACGTGGGATACCCATTCGTCAGCAAGCCCTCTCTCCCGGAATAGGGCGATGCCGATCTGACAGACGGAGGCCATGTCGGCGTTCGCGGTCTCGACATCGATCGCGGCAAACTCCATCGGCGATCCTACCCTGAATCGTGCGACTCCCCAGAGTACAGTTCCCAGCAATCCTGGAGCTTGGCCCTGCCCAGGCGGATGATCTTCCAGCCTACCTCCATTTCTTTCCGCGTGTAGCGATGCTTCTTCCCGTCGACCTCCTCAGAGAACTGGAAGTACTGATCCTCAAGGTACTGCCGCTTGGGCTTTGCATGACTCACGAAGAACTTCCATCGCTTGCTGCCCGGCTCGCCTGCCACATGCAGTACGCCTCGGTCTGAGCAGTACTTCTGAAAGCCGGGGTCGGACAGGTCGTAGTCGTATTCATCAACCGTGAGCAGGAGGTCGGCGTTCTGACAGAGAGCGTTCCTGCTCGGCCGTGCCCACGGCTTGGGGATCTGCTTTCGGGTGACCCGCTTGCCCTGCGTCTCCTTGTGCTTGTCGTAGTCGGCCTCAAGCGCTCGGCAACGCTCTTCCTCCTGTTCGATCAGGAACTGGTGCATCTGCTCTTCAATCGGCGCGGCCATTGCTCTCACCCAGTAGTCTGCGCGTAATGACACAACAGGTGTCGTCCGGGGCCCGCAGAGCGCCTGCCCCGCCCCGCGATTCGCAACTGATGAAGTGGCTGTTCCATCTGGCTCCGCCCATGTTGCCGGGGGCTACCAGAACGAAACCCCCATCATGCCGTGCGCCGGCCGGAGGGTCAACATTCAGCCGCTGATGCGATGCTTGAGTCCTGATCGGGCCACGTTGCGTCGGGTTAGGCGGGCGCCCCCGAAACCGTGGGTAGTCAACGCACTAACGTTTGCCTTCGGCGAATCAGCATGACGGTGGCCGCCACGAGCAGAGCGGCCGGGGCGGCCCCACCGTTCTGCGTACCAGCTTGGTGGAGGCTCACTGACTCGGTTGAGTCGTCACCGCTTGCGTGGCGGTCATTGGGAGCAAGCTCGACAGTTCAGGAACCGTTTCACCGGTCAGCCGGGCACATCGGAAAGCGTATTCCTGCATCACAGCAAGGTCCGTTACCGCGCCCAGCCAGCCTGCATGCGTCTCAACAGTTGATGTCACCATTTGGGCCGTGGCAGGATCGGGGGCGGTTTCTAGCGCTCGGGCAGCGGCAGCGCTCACACTGTCGTCAAGTATCGTAAGCTGAGCCGTCCACCTCTCGACGTCGACTCCGAGGTCACGCAGTGTCTCGCTGCACTGGTGGTGGATCTGGTCGACGTTCTTCGCGATCCGCCGCGCATGAGCGTCAAAGTGAGAGTAGTCCTCTGGCCGCGAGAAACGAACCTCATTGGCTGATCGTTGCAAGGCGCTGAGGTCGACAGAGACCGTCAGGTTGTGTAGATGCACCATTTCGTCAGCAAATGACTTCCAGAGGCGCAGTCTCACGTCTTCCTGGAAGTTCTGGATCACTTTCTCTTGGACGACCGCAAGCTTCTGAGCGATCTCGTCGCGGGCCTGTTTGGCGGCCACGGCCTCGCGTTGTGGTTGTGTCTTCTCGGCAAGGTCCGACCACTACGTCCAACTGGTCAGAAGGACAATCCCAGCCAAGCCAGCGAACGCGACGAAGGCCCGCCTTGCTCGTGTCGATGCACGTTGTCCATCCCAGCACCACGCCGCAGATCGTCACGGCGACCGTCAGAATCAGGGATTGCATGCTGTGTCCTCCGTGTTCGCTGTGAATCGCAGCCCATTGTGGCCTGAGTCGGTCAGCAACGCCATTACAGATATCACCCAGTCTTATAATCGCCCCCCCCTCCCCGGCGTGGTAGATGTCCGGAGCGCAGGCTATAGCGGTTGGACGGCACGATCGAGAACTTCGAGATGGTTCGGCAGGATGGGAGGTGGAGGCTGGCGAGGCCGACGGAGGAGTGAGCCGCGTCCACTCGGGGGCGATGAGGAGGCCGCGGCAACCATGGGGTCCGCGCGACCTACGGAAGACGAGGTTGGTCGCCCCGGCTCCGTGGATGCTTACTGGCGACCGCGCGGTGCACAAAGAGACCCCGACCGCGAGCCGGGAGCCATGCGGCAGTCAAGCTCGAACATCGACCCCGCTGGCAAGTGGATGGGCGAGGCATGACCGCGCGGCGGCTTGCTGCCGGTCCGCGAACTTGTGATGATGGAGGGCGGCAAGGTTCTCGAGTGCCCGATCCGGGCGGAGGTGATTCAGGCTGAAGTAGTACAGATTTAGCGATAATTCGGAACTTGGTTCGACCAAGCGTTCGTTCCACAGAGAACTGCGACACTTTCTGCGAACATAGCGAGCGCCTTGGGCGGCCCCCGCTATGGGGGTCGTCGGGGCGTCTCTGTTCGGGGCCGTCGCAGGCCTTCTGTGGGGACGATCTCTCGGCGGCTCCCTTTTCTTTTGCCAACCGAGGCTAGTCGACTCTTGGTGATAGCAGGGTATGAACATCCATCAGCAAAGGAGGCCGTGATGATTCTTGCAGATGGTGACGCCGATGGTTTCTTCATTTTGATGATGTTGGTCGTGGTCGTCGGGGTGGGGTGGCAGTGGATCGCAGATCGGGTGGACAAGGATGAGCATTGACCGCCGGGTTAGTAGCGTACCGACGTGATGAAGCGCTGCGCCTCGTTGGATGTCCTCACTGCCAGCAACCGTTGTGCTTCGCGGTAGACCGAGGCGCCTACCGTAGCGATTCGATGGCAAGAGTCTTCGATGGGGTGGGAGGAGCAGATCATGGACAGAACGAAGCTCGTGGTCATGGCCGCCGCGTGGGCGGCGGTACCGACGGCGGCGATGGCCGCGGACTACGAGGTGATGGCCCTCGATCTTGGCCACCTGGACACGATGGGATGCGTTGAGAATCAGGTCGTCCGTGCCCACGCGATGAACAACCGCGGTCAGGTTGTGGGGTACGCAAACTGCCCGTCGGAGAACCATGCGTGGGTGTGGACGGAGAGGACCGGGATGGTCGATCTTCACCCGGTCGTCTCCGGGGGCCGCCCCATCGCAGAGATCTCCAATGCGCTGGACATCAACGACGACGGCAAGGTGGTGGGCCACTACTGGGGGGGGGTGCCGCCGGTCGTGGCGGCTCGGCGGCATGCGTTCCTGTTGACGCTGCCCGACGACACGAGCACGGAGCTTCGCTACCCGGCCGGGTTGGACGCAGCGACGGAGAGTGACGCGGCGGCCATCGCGGAGTCCGGCTTCGTCGCGGGCCGGATCGGTCCCCGCGCAATGCTGTGGGACGCGGGCGGAAACCCGACCACGGTCATGGTCGCCGGGGAGGCGTCGGCCGTCGGCGTCAACTCCGGGGGTGTCGTAGTAGGGAGGGCGCGTGCCGCTGGGCATCCGACGGTGGGATTCGTCTGGTCAGAGACCACCGGCGCGTTCGACTTGGGCGAGTTGACCTTCCCCACGGCCGTCAACGACTCGGGCGTCGTCGTAGGCCGTGGACCTGCGGGGGGCTTTGCGTGGACGCAGTCGGGCGGTTTCGACATCCTAGCCGGGACGGCAGGTGACGTTTCGGTTTCGATCAACGACATCAACGGGGACGGGTGGATTGTCGGTTCCGTCGATTTCGGCGGCGACCCGGCTAGGGCGACCGTCTGGCTCGACGCGGACACGCCCATCGAGCTTCCCACGCTCCCCGGAACCACGAGTTGTGTGGCGACCGACATCAACGACGCGGGGTTGATTCTCGGTGAGTGCTTCGTGCCGGGGGTGCTCGGTTCGGGCCGTACGGTGCTGTGGGTCCCGGAGCCCGCAACGCTCACGCTCTTCGGCGCCGGTGCCTTGGTGGCCCTCAGGCACAGGCGAAGACAGCACGACGAACCGCTCATCGCAATGTAGGAATCCGCTGCCCCGACGCCACGCTCCTCGGGCGGCTTTGGAACGGCACCGCCGGGCACATGCGGTGGCTGAACCTGGGGCTGCCCGACTGCCCCCCCTGGGATGTGGCGGGGCGGTTCCGCTCTGAGCGGAGAACTCAACATGTCAGATGAGTCATTCGTGTGCCCGTCCTGCCGTCGCTCGGTCCCGCTTGAGGCGCATCACTGCCAATGGTGCGGTGAAGACGTGCAAGATCAGGCGGAACGCGCCCGGTCACGACCGCCGGAGGTCCAGCGGCCTCGCTACCACAGCGCTGACGGTTACGATCCGACGACCACCCCTTTTCACTGTCTGATGTGCGAATTCGTTGTCGACGATGAGGAGGCGCGATTCTGCCCGCAGTGCGGCACTCGATTCGACCTGCGCTGGAAGGCACTGGGGAAGACGGCGGACGGCGGGGGAGCGCCAGCCGCGTCAACGTCGCCCGCCAGCCCGGCAGGTCAGGAGCCGTGGCTGGTCCCTGTGATTGTGGGAATGGTTGTCGTGGTCGGAATGCTTGGGCTGCTCACGGCGGACTGCGGGTCAGACGTGCTCCCAACGACTCAACACGAGATTGAGGCGAGGCGGGCCGTGAGGCAGCAGGTGGAGCGCGACCTGGCGCGGGAGCGGGGAAGCGAAAGGCAGGAAAGACTCAAGAGACAGATAGAGAGGCAGATCCTACGGAAGATCCTGCGCGATCCGTGACGGCGTCGGGCGGTGGGCCCTCCGTCCGGCCAAGCAGAGGAGAGTAGATCATGTCGAAGCGTGCCGGGGCTGTGCTCGTGGGGGTGGGGACGGTGGCGGTGATGATCGCGTGCCGGACCGGTGCGGGGGAGCGGGCACGGGGGGCGGTCCGTTCGAGGTCGCTTGAGGAGCGGGTCGAGGCGCTGGAGGAGGTGACGGCGGAACTCGTGCAGCGGGTGGAGCGGCTGGAGAAGACGATGGAGGAGGCCGCGGGAATCGCCCGGAGCGTGCCCGTGGGCAAGGCGGTGTGGCGCCAACTCAAGATTGGCATGACCAAAGATGAAGTGCGTCGACTGATGGGGGAACCCGGCTCGGTCTTTACGCTGTCCCGCGGAAGCTTCACTTGGTACTACCCGAACCGGGCGGGCGGCAAGGTCAATTTCAGCACCGAGAAGGTTCACGGCTGGAGCGAGCCGTAAGGTCCATGTCTTGGGCGGGGGGCGAGCCGTTGGAGTAGCGCGGAGGGACGTTCCGCAGCCCACACCCCTCCGGACGGAACCTGCGGCTCAATCGTGGTGGTAGCGGCAGGCGCGGACCGATGATACGATAACGTCGAAGAGTGTGCCGCCAACGAATCCCTGAGCATGATGGCCACCCACGTCGTCGTCAAACCGGAACTGATAGGCTGGGCGATCGAACGGTCCCGTTTGCCTGAGAGGGAACTGGCTCGGTCGTTCCCGAAGCTCGCGGAATGGAAGAGCGGGGAGCGAGCGCCGACGCTGCGGCAACTGGAGCATTTCGCCAGCAAGACGATGACGCCGTTCGGCTACTTCTTCCTCGATGCACCACCTGATGAGAAGCTGCCCATTCCGGACTTCAGGACGGTCGGCGACACCCCGATCGACCGCCCGAGCCCCAACCTCCTCGAAACCGTCCACGCCATGCAGCGACGGCAGGAGTGGATGCGTGAGTACGTTGTCGAAGACGGCCAAGAGCCGCTTGATTTCGTGGGCAGCGCAAAACACGTCCAGAATATCGTGTCACTCGCTGCCCGTATGCGAAAGGCCCTCGGCCTCAACGAAGATTGGGCGGAGACTCATTCCACCTGGGAGGACGCTCTCCGCACCTTGCGCAACGCCGCGGAAAGGACCGGCATCCTCATCGCCACCAGCAGCGTTGTGGGCCTCAACAACCACCGCCCCCTCGATCCAGAGGAGTTTCGTGGCTTTGTGCTCTGTGACGACTACGCGCCTCTCATCTTCGTGAACGGTGCCGATTTCAAGTCGGCCCAGATGTTCACACTGGGCCATGAGTTAGTGCACCTGTGGATTGGGCGGGGTGGTCTCTTCAATCTGATCAACGCGATGCCGCACGATGATGCCATGGAGCGTCGGTGCAATCGGGTCGCCGCCGAATTCCTCGTTCCTGGTCACAAACTCCGGGAGCGGTGGAATGCGCTAGCGGCTGCAGCGAAGCCGTTCCACGCGATCGCCCGGACGTTCAAGGTGAGCCCGGTGGTAGCCGCTCGCCGTGCCCTAGACATGCAGTTGATCAACGAGGGGCAATTCTTCGTTTTCTATAACCAGGATCAACAAGAGTGGCGAAAGAGGAGGGCGAGGGAGAAGAAGAGGAGGAAGAAGGGAGGGCCCAACTTCTACGATGTGCAGGACGTGCGGTTGGGCAGAAGGTTCGCTTACGCCGTCGTGCGTGCGGCCCGCGAGGGGCGCGTTCTTTATCGTGATGCATACCGGCTGACCGACCTCAAGGGCCAGACTTTCGACCGCTATGCTGACCATGTGTTGCAGGCTGTAATCCATGAGCGCCGCTAGACGCTACGCCCTTGATGCGAACGTCTTCATCCAGGCACACCACGACTACTACGCTTTCGATATATGTCCAGGCTTCTGGAACGCGCTCATCCGCCAGCATGAGGCAAGTCGGATCTGTAGCGTCGACAAGATCAAGCCAGAACTTCTCGGACGGAGCGATGCGCTGAGCGATTGGGTCAAGCGTCGGGCACCGAAGACCTTCTTCAAGGAGACGAAGGACAAGAAGGTGATTTCGGTCTACCGAGACATGGCAAACTGGGCTCAGAGCGAGAGGCAGTTCACCCTGGCGGCCAAGGCAAAGTTCCTATCAGCCGCAGACGGGTGGCTTGTGGCATACGCGGCCGTAAACGGTCGCGTGGTTGTCACGCATGAGGGATACGCTCCCGACATCAAGAAGGACATCCCAATTCCTAACGTGTGCATCGAATTCGGGGTAGAGTACTGTGGAACGTTTGATCTCCTGCGAGGACTGCGGGAGCAATTCGTGCTAAAGACCCGTCGAAGGCGACGATAAGACACAGTAGGTTCGCTATGCGGGGCGGAGAGTCGTTCGACCGGATCGCTTGCACAAGAATACTAGCCCACTACCGACTTCTCCGTAGGGACATTCCATCGCGCTCGATGAGGCCGCGGCGGAGGGCACCGTTGATGGCGGATTTGAACGCCTTTCGGATTGCCGAGCCAGTGCGGCGGAAGCCTAGGTGGCGGGCGGCGGTGGTTATGGCCTCGTCCTGGTCCCACCACGTTCCGCCTATCACGCTTAGCAGGGTCTTCTGCAGGAAGTCGCGCGGATAGTCGTCGATGTGGCGGCAGTCCATGTGCGTCTGTCCGCCTTCAGTGAACACGATGCCTCGCTGCGACGCCGCCATCATGTCTCGGTGGATGGTTTTGCGGATGTGGGAGCCGACGCGCTGGTAGCCCAGCTTGCTCGCCACCTCCCTGATCGCCGTCTCCCGGTCCCGGCCGCCGCCCGTCGAGAACACCTCGCGGATCACGGCCATCAACTCGTCGCGATCGGCGTCGTCGATCGATCCGGCCGAAGGCTGGGACTTAGTCGCCCGCAGGGGCTGGGCTCGCGACCGATCTCCGTCGTGTTGCGGATCGGCTTTGTTCGGCTCAGGGCGTTTCTCGGTCATCTGTTCTCGGCCGCCGGAAGCGGCTCGCCGCGGGGCTCGCTTCTTCCGAGGCGCTGGTCCCGCGGCCTCACGTTCGGCCTGGATGCGTTCCAGCAGTACGGAGGCCGGTTCGTAGTCGCGGCCCTCGCGGCGGGCGAGTTCGGCCTCGGTCGGCACCAACTCGCCGCGGAACGCCTTGGCCAGGACCGACTGCGTCAGCTTCTCGGCCCGGGCAGTCGCGCCCGCCACGCGCTTCTCGATCGCGTCGGCGATCTTGAACAGAGCCTCGACACGGCGGACGATCTCGCGCTGCTCGGCCATCGGTGGTAGAGCGAACGTGTATTCGGCGACGCCCGTCCCCGTGATGTGAGGAAGATCCGACCCCGTTAGGCCATGTGAGAGATGGCCAATGAACTCCTCACGCTGCAAGCACAGGTACAAGAACCCAGTGAGTGCCGGGTCAACCATCTTAAACCGCGTCATTCGTTGTACGAGAAGGCACGGCACATCTTCAGTGGTCGTTCGCGCGATCTTGAGGCCGCCGGAAATCAGTGGGCGGTCCATTGCGAGAATGATCTCACCCTCCTCAACCAACAGATGCTCGAATCCATCCAGTTTCGCTAAAGGCCAGAACCTTGCGTCTACCCAGCGCAATGACCCCGGTTCGAGGTTCTCTCCGCGAAGTAGTCGAATACCCTCGTCGCTGAACTCTGAACTTCGAAAGGCATGCCCCACGTCCAGCAATGCGACGTGTGATGTTGTCGCCGCTGCCCATTTCTCCGGCATGTCGTTCAGCGGCGCAGGCTCGAATGGATCACGGTATCGCCCGCGCCACCGGTCGTTGTTCGGCGGCTTGCCCTTCGCAACGAGTCTGCGGAGTTCTCGCTGCTCCCATAGTTCCCGCCGCTCCCTGGTCAACCGCGCCACAAACCTCTTCGCCGTTTCGCTGACTCGATGCTCCTCCCGCCAATCCTCCGTCAGGCGTCCCGAGCAGGCGGCGGCGAGGACCGACTGCCGGAACCGCTTGAGGATCGCCGGGACCTTAGCCAGCCGCTCCCGGGCCGCGTTGACCCGCGCGAGCAGCGCCTCCACCTTCGCCACGATCCGCTTCTGCTCGACGAGGGGGGGGAGGGGCAGAGGGATCTCACCCATGTCCCGCGATGAAAGGTGCGTGACGGTTACCGAGGAAGTACGATCGCGTATTGCATCCAAATACCCTGGCAGTGCGAAATCGAGAAGGCGTGGCTCGTACCCCTTCGTCGTGACCTCGATCTTGCATACACGTTGATTGAGGAGGGCACTCGGGCCAGTCCATCTTGCACACTTGAACTCGCCGTCCATCCCGACGATCAGGTCGGCGGGCTCCACTACGTAGCGCGGATCGTATTCCCCAGTGAATCGAGATACCGTTTGCGAAGTGCCCACGTCACGAATGCGGATGAGGGGCATTCCTTCCGTCTTGCTGAAAAGCCTCGACTTGAATGCAAAGCCGTTAAGGATTGAGGCCATGTCTTTGAGGTGGATTCTCTCCCAGGAACTGTGCGTGGCCAGACGAGGATCGTTGGACTCCGCGACGAGGTCGGCTACTGGCACGGTCAAGCTCACGGTTGGCGCTCCCCCACTGCCTCCACGACCTCGCCCGTCTCGGCCCCGTTCGTCTCGGCGAGCATGTCCACGATCGCCGTCAACTCTTCGACGGCCCCCTCCAATTCAGCGATCGCGTCGGTGGCCAGTTCCTCGGGCTCGGGCAGCTCGTCGGCGTCATCGAGCGATTCGTCCTTGAGCCACTTGAGGCTGTCGATTTTGAAGTCGCGTTCCTGGACCTCGCTGATGTGGAAGCGCCGCCAGCGGTCCTGCTTCGAGTCGCCCGGCTTCCGCTTGGTCCGGCCGTTGGGATCGTCGCCGAAGCAGACCTCGAACTCGGCGAAGTGCTCGGGCGTCAGCGGTCGGTCCTTCTTGGTGATGCGCGGGACGTTGGTGCGGGCGTCGTAGACCCAGACGTGCTCGGTGGGCTGGCCCTTGGTGAAGAAGACCACGTTGGTCTTGGTGCCCGCGCTGTAGGGGGTGAACGTGCCGTTGGGCAGGCGGAGGACGGTGTGCAGGTTGCAGTCCTCGGTGAGGATCTTGAACACCTCGCCCGCCTGGTCGGCGAACAGGCAGTTGTCGGGCACGACCACGGCGGCCCGGCCGCCGGGCTTGAGGATGGTCAGCACATGCTGGATGAAGTTGAGTTGCTTGTTGCTGGTCGAGATGACGAAGTCGTCGCGGTCCGGGGCCTGGTTGGCGCCCTTGGTCCCGAACGGGGGGTTGGTCAGGACGACGTCGAAGCGCCGGCTGTCGGGGACCTCGTAGACCGAATCCCCGAGCGTGATCTGGGGCTCCAGGCCGTGGAGGTAGAGGTTCATCAGGGCCAGCCGCCGCGGCCGGGCGACGAGGTCGCGGCCGAAGTAAGTGCCGCGCTTCACGCGCCGGGCCAGGGCGCGGTCGAGGGCGCCGCCCTCGGTCTGCTCGATCAGCCACTCGTAGGCGCACATGAGAAAGCCGCCAGTGCCGCAGGCCGGATCGCCGATGGTGAACTCGGCGTGCACGCGCGGGTCGGGCTTCATGCAGCGGACGATGGCCTGGATGAGGAGGCGGGGCGTGAAGTACTGGCCCGCGCCCTTCTTGCCCTCGTCGGCGGCCTTCTGGAGCAGGCCCTCGAACGCGGCGGCCTTCACGTCCACGTCGAGGGCGATCC
>CAYMME010000182.1:0-16023 GCA_964391465.1 uncultured Planctomycetales bacterium | reverse complement strand
CGCCGTGGGCTTCATCGAAGTCCGCGTCGCCATCGATGCGTATGGGGTCGTGGTCTCCCTGCAGCACCGGTGTGGCCAGCGCCCAAGCTTGATGATCTTGCAAACGAGGCGGTTGGGCTTCCCATGGTGTCTCAAACACCCATTCCACTCCCGGAGGATCCCTGGGCTGCCAGCGCGCTGTTAGGGCCGCTCCGTCAACAGCCACCAATCGCGGCGCCGAGTCTCGAATCACTGGAGGATCACTGGCAATGAGAATGCCCGAGAATGTCGCAGAGAACGTGGTTGACACATGGCTGAGATCAGGGAAGACCTCGCGCATCTCAGGTCTTGACCTCACGCCTATGGCGCATCCAATGTTGCCCGATACCGCTCAGTGCATCGTTAAGGGGCAGGCTGCCGCGTATTTTCTGCGTCAGCATCCCCAGGACAACATCTGGCTTCTGAAGAAGTTCGCATCCTCGCGCCGGCCATCGGACGCCTATCTCAACACAGTGCACGAATGCCTTCCTGGAGGCTTTGAGTTCTTCACGTGTACGCAGCGCCGACTCGTTACAGCTGGCCACGTTGACCACCGGTACTCGAAATACAGGGCGCCGGAATTCTCCGCCTGGCTCGAAGGCACGATCCTCATGCCCAAAGTTCCCGGTTCACCGTGGTCGTCCGTCGCGGATAGCCTCCGGGAACGCGAGGCGGCCATGACACTCGAAGAGCGGCTGCAGGCCGGCGCCAACCTGGCCGAATGCATCGACCGTCTCGAGGACGGGGACTGCTGCCACCGAGACCTGTCGGCGTCAAACGTCTTCGTGGATCAGGACAGTCGAATCTATCTCATCGACTGGGACTCGATGTACCACCCGAAGCTCCCATTTCAGGCAAACACAACGACCGGAACGATGGGTTACATCGCACCGTTCACCCGACGAGTTTCGGGCGATTGGGATGCTTCATGCTCCTGGTGCTCGTATGCAGATCGGTATGCTCTTGCCATCCTCATCGCGGAAATCCTATTGATTGATCCGGAGCACGCCACCGCACAAGAGGACGGCACGATGTTCGCTCAGACAGCCCTCGCGGACCCGGATAACGGCTTCGTCAAGGGGCGGATCGATGCCATGTGGCAACTCGATCAAACCGCCGGAGGAATGCTATGGAAAGCTCTTCACGCCTCTTCGTTCGGCGCTTGTCCATCCCCCGCCCAATGGCGGTCTGTGCTGCGAAAGGCGTTGCGGTTCAAGCAATCGGCGCCGCGTGCAGCCGGACGGCGGGACTCTGGGAGAAAGCACGCCTGCACCTCGTGCGGTGTCGACAGCTGGGCTGCGGACGTGTGGTACGCTCAACTCCAAAGTCGCGGGGTACCATTCCTGTGCAAGGCCTGCCTCACTGAACGGCGCCTGCAACGTGATCAGACCCATCCCACGGTGGCCTGCGAGCACTGTGGACAAGCCACGAGGATTCTCCGGTCCAAGCTCGACAGCCTTCGTGCGAACGGGAGCCCTATTCTCTGCTCGCCCTGTCTCGGGGCGCAGTTGAATAAGTGGAAAAGTGAGCAGGCGACGTGGATTCAGGATCACCAGGACACCGCGTGCTCTGAATGCGGTGCCGAGTTTCAGATCCACAAGACCAAACTTCGATCATTGTCCTTCGCAAACAAGCAGGTGCTTTGCCGGGGTTGCCTCAAGACAAAGCTGGCGAATAAGCCGCATCGACCGCCGAGGATACTGCCAGACGATTGGCTGCGTCTGCCGTGAGGAGCCGAAAGTGATTCTCTTCCCCATCCCCATCCTGGCCAGCCCGTTGGCCCTGCTCCTCGCCGCGCTGGACGCCTATGTGCTGAGCGCCACGGCTTACGTGATCGCCAGCCGGCTCGCCCGTGACTGGACCGCGCGCTGGCCACCGGCCCTGCGCCGGTTCATCACGGCTCCGGCCCAGGCTATCGAAAAACGCCTTGCGCGGCGCCAAGGCCATCCGGTTCCGCCATGGCAGTCTTGGGCGGTCGTGCTTGTGGCGGCAGTTGTCGTTCGGCAGCTACTTGCCGCCTTGATCGTTTCAACATTTTGAAAAACAAGGAGATGTGTCATGCCTCAGCAAGATCCCAAACAACCAATCAAGGAATTCCGCGTGGCGGGAATCTCGGTCGCCGTTTGGTGCAACGAGGCCGAACAGGACGGCCGGGTTATCCGGCGATACAGCGTGCGTCTCAAGAAGCGCTATCGGGACCGACAGACCGGTGAATGGAAGGACTCGGATTACCTGTTCGCAGACGATCTTCCACGCGCCAGGCTGGTCCTCGACAAAGCCTACGAATACGTGGCGCTGAAGGAGAGCGAGGAAGGCTCGGATCTGCCGACCGTAGCGGTGTGACATGATCAACGCCCGTCAGCAGCGCCGACGCACCTGTAGGGGAACTCGCCCGCTCCACCGGCGGGCTCATCCTCGCCTGGCTCCTATTCCCGGTCGGAGCATGGTCCGGCGGCCGGCCCTATGGGGGTATGACCGCCAGCGACACCGCGCGGGAACTGCAATCACCGCTCCGTCGGCCAGGAGACATCTGCCACGGCCATGGGCATGCGATACTGATGGCATGAATCCCGAGAACCCGCGCGGATAGACGGAGGCAGTCATGAAGGTTCACCGATACACGCTCAAATCCGGCATTGCCCGCACGAAGGAATTCGAGCGCAAGAAGCTCGCCACGCACGCCGTCAACGTCGGGACGAAGTGCGGTCACGCATGCGCGTACTGCAGTTCCGGCGCGCTGCTACGGATGCATCGCTCGTTCTCCGATCTCAGCCTCAGCCCGTTCAAGGACGGTTACGCGATCGTCGACCCCGAGACGCCTAAACGAGTAGCTCGCGATGCAGAGCGGATCCGCAAGCGCGGCATGGCCCAACTCTGCACGACGGTGGATGCGTGGTCACCTGAGGCACGGAAGCACGACCTGGGGCGGCGGTGCCTGGAGGCCATCCTCTCGGAGCCAGAATGGACAGTTCGAATCCTGACGAAGAACGCAGCGGTCATCCACGACTACGATCTCATAGAGCAGCATCGTGACCGTGTTCTGGTTGGGTTGAGCATCACCGGCACCCCAGACAAGACTGACGCAATTGCGGCAATCGAGCCGAACGCCTCGCCCATCACCCAACGCATGGCGGCCTTCTGGGAAGCCCATGCCCGCGGCTTACGAACCTACGCCATGTTCTGCCCTCTGCTTCCCGGTATCGCCGACGCCCCCGGCCAGATCGACGGACTCGTTCGCCTCGCCGTCGAATGCGGCGCCGAGGAGATTTTTGTCGAGCCGGTCAACGCCCGAGGTGCGGGACTGAAAGCGACCCAGGAGGTGCTCGAGGACCGTGGTCACCGTATAGAAGCGACGGCGATCGGTACGGTCCGACAGGTGAAGGAGTGGTCCCGGTATGTTGCCAGACTGGTCTCGACAGTTCAGTGCAGCGTGCGGGCACACTACGACCTCGATCGCCTGCGGATCCTGCTCTACCCATCGAGGCTCACAGCTGAAGATGTGGAACGAATTCGAGGCGACGATGCCGGCGTCGTGTGGCTGGGAAGGTAACGATCGCAATGCCTCGACGACGGCTACACACGCAAGACGAGAAGCTCATGGGGACGCTCATAGCGGACCATCGCTGACATTGAGAACTCAAAGCCATGCTCCAATGGGATCTATCGGATACGCCGCTTGCTCAGAAGGGCACGCCCGGAACAGTGCCCACGGAGGGTGAGCTGCTCGCGCTGATGGTCGGGTTGATGATGCTCGAGGACGTCGCGTACGAGGCACTGAAACACCGCGAGTTAATCCTTGATGGCGACAATATCGGGCGCCTGGTGGAGATCCTCGAGTATCGCCTTCCCGAGCTGGCGCGGGAGTTCGGCGACAGCGAGCGCCTTCGCGCGCGTCTCGCGCAGCTGATGGGGATCAGGATGACGCGCTCGCTCGACGGAACCCGAGTATGACCTCGATTGAACCTAGCAGTGACGAGCGCGACTGCGCTAGCATCGCTACCAGCCACCCGGCCGGAACTCAGTTCGTCCCATCCAAAATCGACCAACTCCCCGATCCCTGCACACCAGCCGATTTGGCAGCGGTTCTCGGTAAGTCGCCCAAGACCATCGTGGACTGGTGCCAGGAAAGGCGCTACACTCAGCTCCCGTGCTTCCGACTCGGCAACCGGTGGTATCACCCGCTGGCCGAGCTGAAGCGATGGCTGAAAGGGATCAAAAGTGGTCAGATTGAGTTTCGCCGAAAGCCTCGCGTCTCCGCGGAAAGGAGATGAGGTATGGCGAGAAAGGAGAAGTCATCCAACCATAGGGTAAAAACTGAGCGAGTGGGCGAGGTCACGCTTTTCCTCACGCGCAGGAGCCCCTACTGGTGGATGTATTGGGAGCAGTTCGAGAGCGGAAAAGGCAAGAATAGGCGTCGCAGTCTTCGACGACGGCAAATGAGCCGCAGCACCCGAGAGACCGACTTGGCGTTTGCTCGGCTGGTTGCCAACCGCGTTAATGAGGAACTGTTCAAGCAGAAGCAGTTTCCCGAGTTGGCGCCGCAAAAAGAACGCCCGGTCTTGCTGCGAACGGCGGCGGTTGGGTTCTTCGAGTACCTGAAGACGCTCGACCGAAGCCATGAGCACCTCAAGAACCTCAAAGGCCGCTTGGGCCGTTTGGCCGACTGGATGGAAGGCCGGGGTCTGAGGCTTGTGCAGGACGTGTCGCCGGTCTTGCTCCGTGAGTTCATGCAGCACCTGAAGAAGAAGCACCGCTTGCGATCGTCGACCGTAAACGACTATCTCGACGCCGTGCACAACTTCTTCGGGTACGCGATCCACAAACGGAAGCTCGTAACGGGGCCGAACCCTGCTGCGACAGGCAGGCAGGCCGAGCTGGACCGCTTACCCGAGCAGACGCTGCCGCCTCCCACCATCTACCCGGATCAGGTCAACGCGATCATCGAAATTGCGAGTCGGCGTAACGACACGCAGATCGTCAACTTGATTGTCTTCATTTGCGAAGGCGGCTTTCGGTTCCAGGAGGTTCAGTTCCTGCAGGTGGGTGACTTGGACCTCAAGGCTCGTGAGATCATCCTCGACGTCAAGAAGCCGGACCTTGATCGTGTCCGACCGGAACTCCAGCAGAGGTGCCTGACGGCTGATGGCCTCTGGGTTCCCAAGAGTCGGGCCAGCCGGCGGCCGATCCACATCACGGATCGGATGGCGAGGGTGATCGGGCGGATGGGCCTCGGTGATTCGACGGACTGGCTCTTCTTGAACCAGGCCGGCAGACAGATCGCCCAGAACAAGACGCTTCTGCGTCTCAAGGCGCATGCGTTGGAGGCCAACGTGCTCGTCGAGATACACGCGCGGACCCAAAAGCCGTGGTCGCTGATAAAGTGGCACTGGCTGCGTCACTACCATCGGACGCGGGCTCACGTGAGCAAGATCCGGCGGGAGGTTTCGAAGGTGGCCATGGGCCACGCCGCCGATCCGATCCACGACCACTACCGGGGCCTGGATCGGTTCGCCTTCCACGAGGAATACGCCAAGTTCGACAGCGGGATTGACGACCGCCTACTCGGCCAGAAGTGACACACCTATGGCACAATCTTGTGAGTACTCTGTGAGTACTCGGTTTCGTGATTCGTAAACCCTTGTTAATAAAAGGCTTACAAATGGAGGCGGGGGGAATCGAACCCCCGTCCCGTGACACTTCGAGTGAGGTTTCTACGTGCGTAGTCGGTCGTTTGCATCTCGACGCGGGAGCCGCCGGCCGACAGGCTTCACCTTTGTCCAGCTCGACTGTTTTCTCGCCCGTCCGCGGCCGAGCAGCGTGGACAGGCCAGCCCGCTATTGACGCCCGAACGGACTAGCAGGCGTCGTCCGCCGGACGGGCAGCCTAACTAGGCCGCCATGCGCAACTGTGAGTTGGCATGTAAAGGTTTTTTGTCAGGTGTTTAGCCAGGCCTCCTGACAACCTGGGCACGCGGCCTCACCGTCAACTTGCCCGGTCGAACCCAAATCGCCCCCTTTGGCGACGTACGCTTGCTGCTTCTCTCCGCTCCGGTTCGTGGACCCTTGTCGCTGCCCCCAGGTGTCCCGGGGGCTGAATGACGAAAGCCCAATGACGAATGACGAAAGAATGACGAAGCTCGAATGCCGAATGACGGCCGGCGGGGGCGCCGGCCGCTGCCGGGCTTCGCTGCTCCTTCATCTTGCCATGGCTCTCGCCATTTCTCTCTGGTGGTCCCTTTTCTTTACGTCCTCTCGCTTGTCGCGGTGCGTCTTGCCCTTCACCAGGGCCAGGCTCACCTTGGCCAAGCCTCGGTCGTTGAAGTAGATGCTCAGCGGCACCAGCGTCTGGCCTCGCAGGATCACCTTTGGGGCCAGCTTGTTGATCTCCCGCCGGTGCAGCAGCAGCTTGCGGGCCCGCACCGGGTCGTGGTTCATCGTGTTCCCGTGCGAGTACGGGTCGATCCGGCACGCGTACAGGAAAACCTCCCCGTCGGCGATCCGGGCGAAGGCCTCCTCCAGCGAGGCCCGGCCCTGCCGTAGGCTCTTCACCTCGGTCCCGGTCAGGGCGATTCCGGTCTCGACCCGCTCGATCACCTCGTAGTTGTATCGGGCCTTCTTGTTCTGGATCCGACGCTGCCGGTCGGCCTGGGCCTTCTCTTTCGCCATAAAGCACGTGCCAACAGAAGCTTACGCAGATCTGGGGCCGACGGAGCCCGCGGCCGTACGTTTCATGGGGGTCATCGGGCCGAGACCACCCGTCGATTCTACCCCTGGCGCTAAAGAATGCAACTGGGCACGCCGTACAGGGTATAATGAGGCGAGATGACATGAGTCCGGAGGCCAACGACCAACAAACCGAGCGGCTCTCCCGGGAGGCCGAACGCGATCTCATCGCCAAGGCCCAGACCGGCTGTGCAGAGTCCTCGCGCCATCTGGTCGAGGCCCATAAGGACCGGCTCTTCGCCTTCGTGTGGCGGATGATTCGCGATCATCACGACACCGAGGAGATTTGCCAGGATGCCTTCCTGCGGGCTTTCGCCTCGTTGGATTCGTTCTCTCCGCAGTACCGGTTCAGCACTTGGCTGTTCACCATCGCGTACCGGCTCTGCCTGAACTCGATGCGTCGCAAGCCGATGCTCAGTGGCGAGGTGGACTTCTCCCGGATGGCCGGCGATGAGGCGGCCGGCGACGACGTGCTGGCCCGGACCGAAGAGGCCGAGCGAATGAAAGAGACGATCTGGTCCGCGGTGGACCAGTTGTCGCCGCCGCAGCGGGCGGCCTTGTTGCTCTTCTACCGAGAGGAGCAGAGCTGTCAGGACATCTCCGGGGTGATGGGCATGCCGGTGGCCACGGTGAAGAGTCACCTGCATCGGGCCCGAACCCGGTTGCGGACCGTCCTGTCGGAGACGATGTCCGACCACGAAACGGTCCTGCGATGGCTGGACGCTCGGGCGGGATAAGAAGCATTCAGACCGGTCGGAGACCGGGGCAAGACGCCGGAACGGCGGCACCCGCGGGGAGGCGAGTGTCGCATAGCGACTGGGATGGCGTAGTGATGATTCGTTGCGAGCAGGCAGAACAACTCTTCGACACGTACCTCGACGGGACGCTGTCGCCGTCGTGGACCGCGGAGCTTCACGCACATCAGTTGGATTGTTCGGACTGCCGCCGTGAGTTGGCGATCCTCAAGGCCTGCGGAGACGTCGTGGCCACCGACCGGAGCGAGCCACGTCCGTCGGCCGACTTCACGGATCTGGTCATGGGTGCCCTGGCCGAGCGTCGCGAGGTGGTGATCCCCTGGCCACGGCGGGTCGCCAAGGTCGCCGCGGGCTTGGGAACGGCCGCGGCCGCCGCCATGGTGGCTTTCATGATCATGGTCCCGCGCGACATCGAGCGACGGGAAACCGCCGTTGCCGGTCAGCAGGTTTCCATCGAGGAGGTCCTTGACCTGGATCGCATGATCCATCCGATGGGCGCCGCCCTCGAACAGACCCGCAACCTGGGGCAGGTCGGGAACCTGCTCCTGAAGCGCATGCTTGCGGGGCCCGACGAGAAGATCCGTGAGATGTTCCTCTCTCCTCAAGAGCGGCCGGACTGGCTCGCGGCGCCGTTCGCGACCGAGTCGGTCGAGCCATCGAGCGTGCTGGCAGATCCTGCCGCCGCCGGCCTGTCACAGCCGGAAGAGCAACCCTAGCCCGCACGGGGGTCCCGAAGTCCAAGACGACGCGTCTGCGGTCCCTGCAACGACCCGAAACGACTGTGTGCTTTCTGCTCCGTGCCGCGAGGTGTTTCACGCCGCGGGCACGCTCGGGTACGATAGAATAACGTCGTGACTGATTCATACGTTCTGCGCTCGATGTGCGTGATGCGACCGAATGCACCAATGCAACAGCCGCCGACGCCGGGGAACATGGGTGGTGACGCGAGTCACACGCCCGCAATGCCGCCCGAGCCGCCGGATTCATCCGGCGCGGTTCGCGGCGCATGCGACACCGCGCGGCATGAATGCCGCGGCTCGGGTCTCCTCGCGCGCCTCGGCGTGACTCTGGCGATCGTGTTGATGATTGCCGGTGTGGCCGGTGCGGCGGAGCGGGTCAGCCTGGCCCGGTTTGTCCCGTCGCGCGTCGGCTTCTTCGTCGAGCTCAACAACCTGCGACAGGCCCGCCGCACCTGGCAACTCGACAAGCTGTGGAACAGCGTGGCCGGCCTCGCCGGGGCGCAGACGCGCGGGCCGGGACCGCTCGACCTCTGGCGGGGTCAACTCGAGCGGGCGCTCGGCATGTCTGCTGACGAGGCGCTGGACGTCCTGCTGGGTGATCAGGTCGCCGTGGCCGCACCGACCTACGGAGCCCTGAGCGCGGGCGTACTCATCGCACGCGTGTCGAATCCCGGTCGGATCGACGAGCTTGTGGCCCGACAGCGAGTGGTCGAGGACAAGCCGGTCGCGCGTGTCCGCCGGTACCGTACCGGCAACCGCGTGTGGCTGGCCCGAATCGACGACATTGTGGTCGTCAGTACCGGCTTCCGCGGTACCGCGCTGCTCGAAGATGTCGCTCGTCTTCTGGCCGGGGTCAGCGGCGACCCCCTTGCTGACTCAGAGGTATACAAGTCCGAGGTCCGCGCGCTGCCGCCCGGTTTTCAGGGGCTCGTGTACTTCGACGAACGTCCGTCCCAAAGCACAAGCCGCCCGACGACCCGGCCGACCGTGACCATCCCGCCCTGGCCGCAGCTCGAGCGGGGCGTGATCGGGCTGATTGCCCGCGATGGCGGCCTGGATGCCGAACTTCGAGGTGCGATGGCCGTGCCGTCGCCGCTTCGCGAAGTCGAGAGCGTCTCGGCCGAGACGCTGACTCACCTGCCCGCCGACACACTCCTTGCGTACGCCACCTCGCTCGACTACCTCGCCGAAGTGCGGCGTATCCATGCCGGTGAGCATCCGCAGTTGGGGCTGTACCTCGCCTTGTTCCTGGCCCTGTCCGGCCAGAGCGAACCGGACAACAAGGTGATCGAGTCCCTGGGGCCGCAGACGGTGGTCGTGGTCGGGCAGTCGCGACCCGGCGAGACGGAGAAACCGTCGTACATCCGTCCCATGATGTCGGTCATGGTGCAGGTCAAGGACCCGGCCCCGGTGGCCGAGACGGTCCATCAGAGCGTGATCGGGTTCGTGGCCGTGCTGAACGTCCAGTCGCTCGGCGGCAATCGCCGAGCCAACCTGCGCGTCGAGCGAATCAAGCACGGCCCGGACACCCTGCACCATGTCGACTTGCGGCAGTTCCTCCCGCCGCTGACCCGCTGCGTCTACTTCCACACGCTCGATCCCTGCTGGACGGTGTCGGATCGGTGGCTGATTGTGTCCACGCATCCCGAGCACGTTATGCAGATCCTCGACGCCCGGCGCCGGCCGCAGCTCGAGGAGGGGGCACGCTCGCCGCTTCGCCCGGCCACCGAGCGGGCCTTCGTCGGTGGGGGCGGCGAGCAGGTCTCGTCGGTGCTGGTGAGTCAGAGTGCCCTGAGCGCCGGGGTCGTTCAGTCGTGGCTCGACTACTTCGCCCGCAACCATCCGCAGATGTTCGAGCCCAACTGGTGGCAGGCGATGCTGCACCGGCGCGAAGGCGATCGCGTGACGCTGGGCGTGGGGTTGTCACCGGTGACCGATCACCCGGGCAAGCTTGATGTCACGAAGGTGCTGCCGGGCTGGCCGGCGGACGGGAAACTCCGCACCGGCGATCGGATCGTTGGCGTCGACGGGCGGCTGCTCGCGGCCGACGACCCGCGCGCCGATTTCAATCTCGCGGTGCGGGTCCGTAAGCACCGGGATCGCGTGCGCCTCCGAATCGAGCGCGACGGCCGGTCGCGCAACGTCAACATCCCGCTGCCGCCGGACAGGCCTCGGCCGGCGGACTTCGATCCCATTCGCACGCTACGGAATCTCACGGCGCTTGCCGAGCAGTTCTCGTCTGGCAGCTACACGGTGTGGCGGAGTGAGCCCCACCGCTTCAACGCCCGCGTGACCCTCACGCTCGCACCGCCTGCCGCCACGTCCGCGGACTGATCCGCGCGGCGTCAGCCAATCGCACGCACCCACACTTGGCGCACCGTTCCGCCGGTCATGATGCGTTGCCGCAGGCTCGTGTCGCAGAAGTCAGTGTGAGTTCCGGGCCGGCTTGCGGAACCGGCGGACGTTCTCGTCGGTGACGAGCAAGTGCACGGGGCGATCGTGCGATCGGGTGGGGATTTCCTCAGTAACCTGATCCTCCAGGGCTAGCCCGCACGCCACGCCGTGGAAGTCGCGATGGCCGAGGAGTCGATCGTAGAACCCGCGGCCGCGTCCCAATCGGTTGCCGTGGCTGTCGAATCCCAGCCCGGGCACCACGACCAGGTCGATGTCGGCGACGGGAATCGGGACGCCGGAGGTCGGCTCGCGTATGCCGAGTGCCGTACGCGAGATGTTGTCGGTCAGTGAGCGGATCTCGGTCGGCAGCAGGCGTCGCTGCTCCCAACTGATCCGGGGGGCCAGGACGCGCTTGCGTTCCGCCCACGCCTGGAGGACCAGGGACGAGGTGTCGATCTCGTGCGGCATCGACAGGAACACCATCACGATCTCAGCCCGCTTGAACTCGCGTTGGTCGCAGAGGATCGTACACGCTCGGGCTGAGCGTTCGTGGAGGGCGGCGCCATCAATCCCCGCTACGATGCGCCTGAGCCTTTCCCGGAGGTTCTTCTTCTCGTGCACGGCTTTGCGCGATGTCCGGCTCGTTGTGTTCCTGCTGGCTGTGCTGGCCTCGCAGCCGAGCGAGGTAGGCGGCCAGCTTGGCCTCGTGGCCACGCTTCGACGGAACGTAGTATGTCTTATCGACGCCGAGGTAAGCCTGCTTCACAAAACCCTCGGCCTCATCGTGAGGATATCGGTACCCCTCCCCGTGGCCGAGACGCTTGGCTCCGGGGTAGTGAGAGTCGCGGAGGTGCTTGGGTACGGGGAGTGTTTTCCCCTCGCGGACGTCCGCCGCTGCCTTCCAGATGGCTTCGGCCGACGCGTTGGATTTCTCGGCACACGCGATGTAGACCGCGGCTTGGGCCAGCGGCAACTGGCACTCGGGCAGCCCTACGAACTCCGAGACCTGCACCGCCGCCGCCGCGAGCACAAGGGCCTGCGGGTCGGCGTTGCCTACGTCCTCGGCCGCGCAGATCGCGATCCGGCGGGCGATGAACCTCGGGTCCTCCCCGGCTTCCAGCATGCGGGCGAGCCAGTACACCGCCGCGTCGGGGTCGCTGCCGCGCATCGACTTGATCAAGGCGCTGGCCGCGTCGTAGTGCGTGTCTCCGGTTCCGTCGTACTCGAGCGCCTTGCGCTGGATCGAGTCGGCTGCGGCGGCCACGTCGATGACGACGTGCCCGCTGTCATCCGCAGCTTGCGAGCGCGCCGCGACTTCCAGTGCCGTCAAGGCCCGGCGGGCGTCGCCGTCGCTCGTCACGGTCAGGTGCCGCACCGCTTCGTCGGTGACCTCGATGTCGCCGCTGCCCAGGCCGCGCTCCCGGTCGACCAGCGCCCGCCGGATCAGGGTTTCTACTTGCTGCTCGCTCAGCGGCTCGAACTGGAAGATCTGGCTGCGCGAGACGAGCGGCGAGTTCACCGCGAAGAACGGGTTCTCGGTTGTCGCGCCGATCAGGGTGACGATGCCCTCCTCGACGTCGTTGAGCAGCACATCCTGCTGGGCTCGGTTGAACCGATGGAGCTCGTCGATGAAGAGCACGGTGCGCCGTTCGCCGGTCTCCAGACGCTCTCGCGCCCGAGCCAGGATCTCGCGCACCTCCTTGACCCCGACTCCCGCGGCGTTGACCTGCTCGAACTCGGCTTGCGTGTGGTTGGCGATGATGTGGGCGAGGGTCGTCTTCCCGGTCCCCGGCGGGCCGTAGAAAATCGCGCTGGTCAGCCGGTCGGCCTGCAGCATCCGCCGCAGGAGCTTGCCTTCGCCGATGAAGTGTTCCTGCCCGACGAACTCTTCCAGCGTCCGGGGCCGCATGCGAACCGCCAGCGGCTGAACCGCCCGCAGCGCGTCGGCACGCTGTTCGGCAAACAAATCCATCAGCTCGTGTTACCTAGTGGGTGCCCGACTGCGTTCATCTGCTCGCGTGCTGAAGGCATGAGCTGCGTGCTCCGTCCCGGCCTTCGCCTACTGACCGTCATTGTACATGCCAGTGGGGGGGCCACCAACAGCCGGTGGACGCATGCGTGCCCCGTCCTTCGTCCCGGCGCGTCGGAACGAAGGGTGGGGGACGGAGCGCCTGCGTCCGACCGCTCGCGATACCGCATGTTGGCGATTACAATTCCCACAGGCAGAGGTGTAACCAATGGAAGCGGTAATCTTCATCGGTATCCCCGCTGGCGGCAAATCGACCTTCTACGTGAATCGGTTGTACGACACGCACGTACGTGTCAACCTTGATATGCTGAGGACGAGGCACCGTGAAGCACGGTTGATCGAAACCTGCCTGCAAACCCGGCAACCGTTCGTCGTCGACAACACCAACGTCAGTGCAGAGCAGCGGTCCTGGTACATCAACGCAGGCCGGGCTGCGGGGTTTCGAGTCATTGGCTACTACTTCCGGTCAGAGATCGAAGCGTGTCTTCGCCGGAACCAGGAGCGGTCGCGGCGGATTCCGGACAGGGCGCTTCTGGGCATGCACAAGTCGCTGCAGATCCCGGCCATCGACGAGGGGTTCGACGAACTGCACTATGTTACCGTCGATGTCCACGGGGAGTATCGCGTGGAGCCGTGGCGCCATGAAGTTTGACGAGTTGGACAAGCGAATGCGCGTTTTCGAAACCGCACATGATCATTGTGCCTTGCCGGGGTTGCATCTGGTCGCGCGCCTCGACGGCCGTAACTTCACGAGGCTGACCAAAGAGACGCACGACTTCGAGCGCCCGTTCGACGTGACGTTCCGGGACCACATGGTTGCCACCGCCGAACACCTGATGCAGTGCGGCTTCCGCGTCGTGTACGGTTTCACGGAAAGCGACGAAATCCCGCTGCTCCTCGATCGCGGCGAGGACAGTTTCGGACGAAAGCTGCGCAAGCTCAACTCAGTCCTCGCCGGCGAGGCGAGTGCGAGGTTCTCACTGCTCCTGAACGACCATGCGACGTTCGATTGCCGAATCAGCCAGCTACCAACCGTCGAGAATGTGCGCGACTACTTCCGCTGGCGAAGTGAGGACGCTCATCGCAATGCGCTCAATGCTCATTGCTACTGGATGCTTCGAGGGGACGGCTTGAACGCCGGCGACGCGACGGTTCGACTCTCGGGTCTGTCGACCGCGGACAAGAACGAACTGCTGTTCCATCATGGCGTGAACTTCAATGACCTGCCGCACTGGCAGAAGCGAGGCGTCGGCTTGGTGTGGGAGACCCATGACGTCGAAGGCACGAACCCAGTGACGAACAAGCCGGTCGTCACGCAGCGTCGTCGCATCCGCCGTCTCCTTGATCTGCCCATGCGTGACGACTACAGCAGCTTCATAGCGATACTGGTTGAGGGTGCCTCAGATTCGTAGTCTCGCTGACTTTGGGCGAAGCGTTCTTGGCGGGGCTGGAGAACGGGCAACTTCGACCATATCGGCCACGTGGATCGCCAGTCCCCGATGATTGTGATAGAATCAGAAGTGGAGGTTCGCCACGATGAGCACGAGAGTGACAATCGAGCTTCCTGATGAGGTCTACGAATCGCTGCTGCGCATGGAGCAGGCGACGGGGAGGCCCGTCGAGACTCTCGCGTGTGAATGGTTGGTGCGACACGCACCCGGCCCGGCCACCCGCCTGACCGAGGCCGAGTTGAGCGAGGCATGGCAGCGGCTTCGCCGGCATGCCGGTGCTGCCGACAGCGGGGACCCGCGGTCCGGCGACAACGAGCGAATCGACGCCGATCTCGCCCGTGAGTACGCCCAGCCGGATCAGGACGCGCGCTGATGCTGCTCGATACGGCGGGTCTCCTGTGTTACTTCGACCGCGGCGATGCCCGTCACGCCGACGCCATCAGGTGTTTCGACACCGCTCCGACGCGACTCACGCACAGCTACGTGCTCGCAGAGTTCGTCGCCCTCTGCCAAGCACGGCGATTGAATCGGACGGGAGCCTTGTCGTTCGTCGCGGACTTGATGGATAGCCCCCACACGGAAGTTGTGTGGGTGGATGAACTGCTGCATCGAGCTGCGCTCTCGTTTCTTCAATCGCGAACGGGCAAGGCGTACTCGCTCGCCGATGCAGTGAGTTTCCTGCTGATGCGTCAGCGCGTCCTTTCCGATGCGCTGACCACCGACCGCCACTTCGCGCAGGAGGGCTTCCGCCGTCTGCTGGAACCCTGAGTCAGCAGGAAGACTCGTCCGAACGGCGATGACGCCGCCGTGTTCCCCCACATTGGGCACACCAGATTGCGTACCCAGTCCCCGCTTTCTCGTTATGGGTGCTGAATAACGCGCATCCGAGCGCCTCGGCGCGCCTGGCACGGCGCTTGCTCCTTGCTTGGTGTGTGTGTGACGGACGCATTCATGAATCGTTATCCTTGAGCTGGAGGAAACACAATGACTATCAAGTCGCTTTCCAAAAAACTCCGCACCGCGCTTCTGGGTACGACGTTCGGCCTCGCGGGCCTGGGCATGGTCTCGACCGAAGGTTGTGAAGAGGCGCTCGACGCCGCCGCCCTCGGCTTCGCGATCGGCCAGAGCCTCGGCGAGAGCGGGGCATGGGACTACTACGGCTCCGAGTGCGATGTGTACGACTACGAGGATTGTGAGACCGAGACCTGGGGTGACGACGAGTTTGGCGACTACCTCTTCTGAGGATCGTGACGCCGACTCCGCCGACATCGCCGTAACCTATTCAGGGACGGTCACCCGATTCCGCTGCGCTCTCAAGCTCGACAGCGGGGGGTGGCTGTCCCTGGTTCGCTTCGCGGACCTCGTCAAACGACGCGGCCGCGCGCATCTCCCATCTTTTCTGAGTGCGTCAGTACCGGAATCCGAACCGCGACCGTGAGGGAGCGGCTGCGCACATTGTTGTCTCGTGGCGTGTCGTGTGCACACGCGGCCGCATCCGGTGCGGGCCGCTTCCTGACGGTCGCGGTTCGGATAACGAAGGGCTTGCAGGGCGCGGGTTTTTGGCGTAGACACCGGCGCCGCGACGTGCGGCCCGAGCATCTTGCGTGTCGGCTCGGTTCTCAACGTAGCTCCTTATTCCGGGGAGGAGGTTCCGTGGACAAGATTCGCTGGGGTGTGCTCGGGGTGGCAGGGATCGCCACGGAGAAGGTGATCCCCGCGATGCAGCGGAGCGCGTTCTGCGAGGTGACGGCCATCGCGTCGCGGTCGGTGGACAAGGCCAAGGGTGCGGCGGCCCGGCTCGGGCTGGGCAAGGCCTATGGTTCGTACGACGAACTGCTTGCCGACGACGAGGTCGACGCGGTCTACAACCCGCTGCCCAACCACCTGCACGTGCCCTGGTCCATCAAGGCGCTG
>CAYMME010000181.1:0-16148 GCA_964391465.1 uncultured Planctomycetales bacterium | reverse complement strand
CGCGACAACGGGGAGGGAGTGGCCGGCTACCCCCGGCCTCTCCCTTACCCTCTGGGCTGATCCGCAACGCCGACCTCCACGGGTTGCGCCTCGCTGCACCCGTGGCTACGACCCATCGCCCCGTTCGGGGCGGTCGGCATTGCCACTTGTCGGCCGCGGGTCGGCTGAGCCGGGGACTACGCGGGTGAGGTCCTCTCCGAGAATTGACGGGCACCAGTAGGTCTCGATGTGCTCGATGACCATCTCGGTGCCGCGAGTGTGGCTGACGTTTGGGCGGTCGCGCGGGTCGTACATTGCGTCGGTCAGGTCGCGGGCGAGCGCAACGTTCATGCCCAGGTTGCACATCTGGCGGATGCCGAACGGACGGCCCAGCACGCACATGTTCGTGTGCACGCCCATGAGCACGACGTTGGTGATGCCGGCCTGGCGGAGGAAGTTGTAGATCTCCACGCCGCTGTCGCTGACGCCGTCGAAGCCGATGATCTTGAGAGCCGCGTGCTGGCGGCGGTCGAACGGGCCCTTCGGCTCCGGCTCAGGGTCGTCGCACCCCCCGTCGGAGTCGTCGATCGGCAGCGGCGGCTCCTTGACTTTGTCAAGGTAGCACCATTTCTTGAGCGGAACGGGCGGCTTGACCGGCGGGGCCTGCTGCATGCGCTTGCGGTACGGTGTGCCCGCGTAGTGGCCGACGCCTCCGCTCGGGGCGTGGATGATCATCACCCCGTGGGCCCGGGCGGCCGAGAGCACCGCGTTCATCCGGGGAGCCATCGTGTCGACGCGCTGGGCCGCGAGCTTGCACGGGTGGTCGGACCACATGTCGCAAACGATGATGGCCGTCTCCGAGACGTTCCACTCGGCCTTGCCGTCGATGACCTTGAACGCACCGCTGCCGGGCGGGGTCTCCTTGCGGCTGCGGGTGTGAAGCAGCAGCTTGCCCGGGACGGCCGGGCGGATCGAAACCGGTTTCGGCACTTCCGCGGCGCGGGCTGGTCGTGTCTCACCAAATCCGAGCGGCAGCGCAGTCACAGCGAGGAATGCGAGCGTTGCCAATGGCGAGAGTCGAAGCGTAGGCATCATGTGCCCCCATGAGGCACTCCGGTACACACGGTCGAATTCGGACAGGTGTCTCACCGCACTATCGCCTGCTCCGTCCCCCACCCTTCGCAAACGGCCGCGAAGGATGGGGCACCCGTCCGCGCGCTCTGCTGCTCGTCACACGGTGTGCATGGGCAGCGACCACGGCTTTCGGTACTCGCGCTGGTAGAGCAAGCAGTTCTTGGCTTCGGGGTCGTTGATCGGTTCTTCCTTGATCGGGTCCCACTGGACGCTGCGCTTGAGCAGGTACGCCATGTTGCCCAGGTGGCAGAGCGTGGTCGAGCGGTGCACGGTCTCGACGTCGGAGCGCGGCGTCTTGCGCGTCTTGATGCACTCGAGGAACTCGGCGATGTGGGCGTTGCGGCCGTCGGAGCACGGGTCCTTCGAGTCGGTGAGGAGCTTGGGGCGACCTTCGAGGCGCTTGCCCTCGGAGAATACCTCGATCCTCCGGCCGCGGCTGACGATGAGCGCACCCCGCTTGCCGATGAACTCAATGGCGTAGCCGGACCGGGCGCCGTCGAGGGGCCGGGCGTTGCCGAACCGTGTCTCCCACGTGGCCACGAAGTCCTTGAACTGCCACGTCACGCAATGGGTGTCGGGTGTTGTGCGGTCGTCGTCGAGCACGTAGTTCCCGCCGACCGCCGTCGCCCCAATCGGTTGTGGATGGCCCATGCCGACCTGCATGATGTCGAGCATGTGCACGCCGTTGTCGGCGATCAAGCCGCCCGCGGTGTTGAAGAACCAGCGAAACGTCGTGTGGCAGCGGTTCGGTGTATAGGGCACCTTCTCGGCCGGGCCGAGCCAGAAGTCCCAGTCGAGATGCGCGGGGGGCGTGGTCGGCTTCTGCCGGCCGATTCCTCCACCGTTGCTCACGCACCATGCGCGGCAGACGCTGATCTTGCCGAGCTTGCCCGACTTCACGAACTCCAGGGCCTCGATGAACTGGCGGGTGCTGCGTTGCCAAGTGCCGACCTGCACGACGCGTTTGAAGCGCTTCGCCACGTTGACCATGGCCCGCCCCTCGACGATGTTGTGCGAGAGCGGCTTCTCGACGTAGACGTCCTTCTCGGCCTCGCACGCGGCGATCATCGGCAGCGCGTGCCAGTGGTCCGGCGTGGCGACGATGACGGCGTCGATGTCCTTGTTCTCCAGCAGCTTGCGGTAGTCCTTGAAGAGGGCCGGCCGCTGGTTGCGAGTGTCTTCGACGAGCTTGGCGGCCTGCTCGGTGTGTGTGCGATCCACGTCGCACAGAGAGGCGAATTCCACGTTCTTGTGAGGCAGAAAACGCCTCATGTTGCGCTGCCCCATGCCGCCGCTGCCGATGACGCCCACGACAACCTTCTCGTTGGCGCCGAGGACGGCCGCCCCGACGCGTCGAGGCAAGAGGTGACCCGCCGCAGTCGCGCCGAGCGTGACGCCAACGCCGGTCCGACCGCTGCGGCTCAGGAATCTTCTTCTGCTTGTGGATGGTTCCATTATTGTTTCCTCCGGATGGTATGATCGCAACGCACACGAGCGCCGTGAGATCAGTCCTCGCTGTTCAGCCACCGGATCAATACATCCATGTCCGTCTCGGTGAGCTGGTCCTTGTACGATGGCATCTCATTCTTGCGCCCGTACATTTCCTTGTGATCGGGCTCGACGAGCATCCGTCGCGTCCACTCCGGCGTGGCGTAGTCGGTCAGATCGACGGCCTTGGTGCGACGGCGCTTCTTGCGGTTGGGCTCCTCGGCCGCGAGCAAGTGACACTCGAAGCAGTACTCCATGAACACCTCTCGCCCTGCTTGCATGGCGGCCTCAGCGGGGCCGGTTGCGGTGGGCGGAGATGGCGCCGGAGACCCGGCCGCGAGGAACTCGGCGACGGCCCGCACGCCTTCCGCCCCCATGTCCTCGACGTTCTCCTCAGACCAGTCGGCCATGCGGGTCATATCTTCCGTCTGACCGAAGAAGTTGTCGTGACCGGGATCCAGAATGAGTCGCTCGATCCAGTCGACCGTCGCGTAGCCGGTGAGGTTCGCGGCCTCCTCGCCCGGCCCCTCGACATCGGTGTGCCGGTGGCAACGGACACAGTGCTCGCCGTACAGGATCGGCCCGCGGGTCTGCGGATCACGTTGCAGGAGCACGCCCGCACCCTCCACCGGGATCCCTGCGGCAGCCAGCTCTACCGCGCGGTCGGCGCGCTTGCGGGCTTCGACTCGCTCAGCCTGGAACCCGGCGTCACGTGCGTCCGCTCGAACGCCCAGCACGGTCAGCGCGACACCGCCACCCACCAGGGCCAGCGCGATCAGGCAAACGAGCGCATGGCCCGCACGGCGAAAACGCGTCCACCCGAACACGGGGCAGATCAACAAGACAGACGTAGCCAGGGCCGGAATGACCGCAGTCGCGTACAGTTCGTTGATGCCCTCAAAGTACATGCGCAGTTGGTAGAGGAACAGCACGTACCACTCCGGCCGAGCCGGGAAGGCGCTGCTCGGGTCAGCCGGGGCGTCAAGGGGCGTGCGCAATGCAATCGTCATACCCACAGCAGCAGCAGCCAGCACCGCGTAAGCGGCAAGGTTGCGCACGGACTGATGCGGCCAGCGCGGATCGCCGTCACCCGGCGAGGGGCGGCGCGACACACGATACAGCCCGAACAGAAAAGCCAGCAGCAGTGGCAACACGAACACATGCAACGTGTACAGGCGGGTGATCGTGGCCTGACCCAGGTCGGCGCCCCCCAGCGCAAGCGTCTGCAGCGGTGCGCCGACGATCGGCCAAGTGGAAACGATGACGGTCTCGACGTGGATCGCCCAGTAGCCGCTCTGGTCCCAAGGCAGCGCGTTGCCGGTCAGTCCGAGCCCGAGAATCAGGCCCATGCATCCCAGGGCGGACCAGTATGCCAGCTCACGCGGAGGCACGTACAACCGCGTGAAGACGATCTGCAGAAGGTAGATGGGAAGCAGGCCCATCATCAGCCAGGAGGCGTAGTGATGTACGCCGCGGACCCACCCCCCAAGAAAGACGGAGTGTTCGAGATGGTACACCGAGCCCCACGCCGCAGCGGTGGACGGGGTGTAGACCGTCATGAGCGGCACCCCCGTCAGGACCTCGACGACGAAGAGGAAGACCAGGCAGCGGCCGATGACGCGACTCCACCCGACACCGCCGGGAGGGGATTGAGCCAACCACGCGCGCAGGGCCGAACGGCAGCCGGTGCGGTCATCGAGCCAGTCGCCCAGGGCCCGGATCACGACGGGATCCTTTCCGCAATGCCGAGCTTGAAACGCTGCCAGCGTACCTCCACGAAGCCGTCCGCCACTCTGACCTCGAGCGGGTCCATACCCCGCTTCGACGGTCCGGCAATCTGCTCCCCGGAATCGGTGAACAAGGCATCGTGGCACGCGCAGACGAATCGCTCACCGTCCTCATGGAGGTCAACGTTGCACCCGGCGTGCGGGCACTTGCTGGAGAAGGCCTCGACCCGATCATCATCGCGTCGAACGAGCCAGACCGACCCGACCGGCCGTTCCGCGTAGCGAGTCCACGCGTCCACGACGGTCTGCCGAACTGCCCGTCGCACCGGCCGCCCTTCCGACAGATCACCGAGGGCAGCAAGCCGAACGAAGCCGCGTTCGGATGTGCGCCGCCGGAGTGGATCCGCGAGCACGGCCAACCCCGGCACCGCAAGGAACGCAGCAATCAACGCGCCGAGTGCGGCGGACAAGCGTGCGAGAAAGCGGCGACGTTCCATTCGATCCTTTCCCGGGTTGATACCCTCAATCGGCCTGCCATCCGGACCCGGTTGCCCGCACGATCCAACGCCCGAGCGTCCCCGATTGTTGTGATTGTGCGCGCGTTGTCCAGAGGTGGAGTCTTCGCGGAGCAGTTGACGTTCCGGGGCCGCCCGAGTCAAATCCGCCACGCGCGGTTTGACGCCGGCACCAGAGAGTGGAGCGGACAATGCAGAAAGCATCAGGCAACGCGGCTTGCGAATTCCCTCGAACGTTCGTGGCCGCCGATGCGGACCTCGGCGACTGGGCACGAGTCGAGCCGCACTTCGAGGCACTCGCGGCCCGCCCGCTGGAGTCGACGGCGGATGTGGAGCAATGGCTCGCGGACTGGAGCGAGCTGTCGGCCTGCCTGGCCGAGGCCGAGGCCGAGCGCTACGTCGCTATGACGTGCCAGACCGACGACCCGGAACGCGAGCAACGGTATCTCGATTTTGTGGAGCACGTCAACCCTCGATGCAAACCGTGGTGGCAGCGGCTGCGCCAACGCTACTGCGCATGCGAGCACACGGAGTCGCTGCCCCGGCCGCGGTACGACGTGCTGGATCGGTCGATCCGCAACGAGGTGGCGCTCTTCCGCGAGGAAAACGTGCCGATCGAGACCGAGGACGACAAACTCCGTCAGCAGTACGAGAAGACGGTGGGGGCGATGACGGTCGAGTTTGACGGGAAGGAGCAGACGCTACCGCAGATGAGCCGCTATCAGGAGGAGCCCGATCGTGGTCTTCGACAACGGGCGTGGGAGACGGCAACGGCGCGTCGGTTGCAGGACGCCGACCCACTTGACGCGCTCTACGATCAGATGATCGCCCTGCGGGGCCGGATCGCCGCCAACGCGGGGTTCGGCAACTACCGGGACTATGTATTCCGTGCCTTCGAACGTTTCGACTACACGCCCGACGATTGCCTGCGTTTTCACGAAAGCATCGAAACGCTGGTGGTGCCGCTGCTGCGAGCGCGGCAGGCCAAGCGGCGCGAGCAGCTCGGGACGGAGACACTGCATCCCTGGGACCTGACCGTCGACCCGCGGAACCGCCCGCCGCTCAAGCCGTTCGAGGGTGCCGAGGCGCTCAATGCCGGGTGTTCGCGCATCTTCCACCGCATCGATCCGGAGCTCGGACGGCAGTTCGACCGGCTCGCGGAAGCTCGGATGCTCGACCTCGAGAGCCGCAAGGGCAAAGCGCCGGGTGGGTACCAGTACTGCTTCGAAGAGCAACGGATGCCGTTCATCTTCATGAACGCCGTCGGGCTGCAGCGCGACGTGGAGACGCTCATCCACGAAGGCGGCCACGCGTTCCACTCGTTCGCGGTCCGGGACGAGCCGTTGCACGCATACCGCCACGCGCCCATCGAGTTCTGCGAGGTGGCGTCGATGTCGATGGAACTGCTCGCCCTGCCCCACCTCGACGTGTTCTACGCCGACGAGGAGGCACTGCGGCGCGCCCGGCGCAAGCAGCTCGAGGGTATCGTCGAGGTGCTGCCGTGGATCGCGACGATCGACGCGTTCCAGCACTGGGTCTACACGCACCCCAAACACACACACGACGCCCGTCGCGACGCATGGGCGGCGTTGCTCGATCGCTTCGGCGGTGATGTCGACTGGACCGGGTATGAGCAGGCACGGGCGTTTCGGTGGCAAGCCCAGCTCCACCTCTACCGGGTGCCGTTCTACTACATCGAGTACGGGATCGCCCAGGTGGGGGCTCTGACGGTCTGGGCCCGGGCCCGGCGCGACGCGGGCCGGGCGATCGCCGACTATCGGTCCGCGCTGGCGTTGGGAGGTTCGCGCCCGTTACCGGAACTGTTCGCGGCAGCGGGGGCGCGGCTCGACCTTTCCACCGAAACCTTGCGTCCGCTCATCGACGCGGTTGCCGAAGCCCTGGAAGCCCTGGACGATTGAGAAACGTCCGGATCGCCCCGCGATCCACAAAAAAATGCGCCGCCCCGTGACGTCGGCGGTGGCGCGGGGGTAGAATCTGAGCAGTCACGGCCGCCCCGGGGTGGGACCGGATCAGGAACGGTGGTCGAGTCGTGTGGACAATGCGGAGGGGTGCTCACCGGATGCTGCCACTAAATGTCATCATGGTGATCTCGGGGCTGATCGACGGCCTCGTGGCCGGGGCGGTTCTGTGCTTTCGGTGCCTGTCGCACGCGGGCGGCCCGCGGCGGCGGTGGCCGATCCAGTTGCCCGACGTCGTGCTCGCCGTGCTCGCGGCCACTGCGTCACTCTGTCTGAAACTACTCGGACTGCTCCTGCTGGGCTACGACTTCTTTGCATTGATGCGGGTGACCTACTTCGATTGCGTGGTCGTGCTGCCGCTCTTGGGGGTGGCCGTGCTGGTGCATCGCGGCTCGCGTCCTCAGAACGCTGCCGGCCCGGGCATCACGCCGGGCGTGGGTGCCTTCGCACTGCTGTCGATACTCGCCGCACCGGTGGGTTACTACGCAACGTTCGTCGAGCCGTATGACCTGCGAGTGGAACGCCCCACCGTTGCTCTGGACGCGTTGCCGGCCGGATGCGACCCGGTCACGGTGGCCGTGATGGCCGACATCCAAACCGCGATGGTGGGTACTTACGAGCACCGTGCGGTCGATGCGGCGATGGCCGCCAAGCCCGACCTGATCGTAATCCCGGGCGACGTCTACGAGGCCACGGAGGAAACGCTGCCCGAACGTGCCGACGCGTTTCGGAACCTGCTCAACCGACTGGAAGCGCCGGGCGGCGTCTACGTTGTCACCGGTGACTGCGACACCCGCACCGAGATGCGTGAAATCGTCAAGGGGACGCACGTCCGCTGGCTCGACGACGAAGTCGTAGATACGGTCTGCCGCGGGATACACGTCCGGGTTGCGGGCGTTGGGCTCAACACCACCTCGCCGGCCGCACGGACCGCCTATCGTGAACTTGCGTCCGGGCCTGATGATGCAGTGCGGCTGCTGCTCGCCCATCGCCCTGTCGCCGTGGCGCATTGCCTCGCCGAAGGCACCCGCCCCGACATCGTGCTCGCCGGCCATACCCACGGCGGGCAGATTGCGGTCCCGGGGTTCGGGCCGATCATCACCCTCTCCGCCCTGCCGAGAGAACACGCCTCCGGGCTGAGCCGTTACGAGGGGGTACCGCTCTACGTGAGCCGCGGGATCGGCGTGGAGGGTCCGCCGGCCCCACCCGTGCGTCTGTTCTGCCCGCCGGAGGTGACCATCCTCTCGCTGATCGGCCCCGATGCCGAACCGACACGCCTGGCCAGTGCAGGGTGGTGAACCGAGGACAACCGATCACTGATCGACGGGGCGACTCGACACGTGGTGAATCGTCGTGCCCGGAGCGAGCTCTTCGATGGCTCGGCGCAGCGATTCGTCGAAGGTCTGCCCCGCAACCGCGTCGGCGAGCCTGCGCGACGAGAGCTGGCTGACCTGTTCCCACTGGCCCGCCTCCCGAATCAACTGAACGAGCCGTTCCCGCTCCGGGGATTGCGCGGGCGGCAGTTTCCGGGACGCAACCGCGCGCACCTGCACCCGCGCCTGCCCGCCGGCAAGGTCCGCCTGTCCCGAACTCTGCGCAAGTTGAATCAGGACCTCGCGCCAGTACGCTTTCTCCGTCTCGCTCTCGCGAATGCGAGTGGAGAGGTCGTGATACCAATCGACGACGGCCTGCGCCCTTGAGGCCAGCAGTTGATCAAACCGTTTGCGCAGGGCGCTCAACTGCTCGACGTGCCCGGCCAGAGACTGCGGCAACTCGCGGTACTGCCGGCGCAACTCCTCGAAACGGCGATGCGCACGGAAGCAGTGCGACAGGTCGGCTTCCCCACGCTCGAATTCGTCGAGGACCGTCCCGATGAGGGCAATGTGCGCGTCGATCTGCTCCCGAGTCAGCATGGTAGCGACAAATCTAATCTCGCGCCGTGCGGAGCACAACCTGGCCGCTTCACAACGAGGGGCTGATTCTGCAGGCGACTTGCCGAACTGATTCCTCTCGTGTATGTGCGTGTCAAGAGATCGCGCACTCACTTCCGGGAGCCCGGATGCGCACACACGTACAACGGGGCACAGCGGCATGATCGGCGACTCTTCCGGTTCACCAGCAACTCCGAAGGCTCTTCTATGTAACCTCCCCCTGACGCTGAAGATCACCGTGACGGTATTCCTCGTGCTGCTGGCGGTCGGGCTCGCGGTGTCGGTCGGCCACACGTACGGCTCGTACGCGGACGCCGATGGCCATCCTTCGCTGACCCTCCAGGATTTGCGTGTGGCCCTGGCCGGCGAGCGACCACCGCGCGGAAACGTCCCGACCGTTGAACAGACGATGATGTGGGAGGAGATCCATGGAGCGATGCGGAAGTATTTCACGCGCGACATCGATCTGGAGATCCTCGCGGCCTGGCTGCGAGCCGGGGCCGAGGAGGTCACGTATGACTGGCCGTGGACAACCGTCGATGACGGATTGCGCCCGGCACCCAGCCCCATCCCACCGCCCGGCGAGGCACCGGTCGCACAACCGTCGTTTCGGCGCGCTCCGGCGGAGATCATGCGGGACCAGTGTGCGTCCTGCCACAATCCGGGCGGGGAACGGCCCAACTCCCCACTGACGGGATACGCCCAGGTCGCCCGGTTCACCGTTCTGCCGCAAGCGCCGGTCGTACAGATTCCGGATGTCGCCCGACAGATCAGCGTGCTCCATGCGCATCTGCTGACGATCCCCGTTGTTGCGTTGCTGGTTGCGGTCCTGTTCCACCTGGCCGACTGGCCACCCGGGTCACCGGCCGGACGCACGGTGATGACCATGTTACCGATTCTGTGCATCGCCGGAGATGTGGCCATGACGTGGCTGTCGCGGGCGGCGGTCGGTCTCGTCTACCCGGCTCTGGCGTTTCGCGGGCTATTCCTGCTCGTGATCGCGGTTCAGATCGTCGGCGCGCTCGGCGGCATCTGGCAACGTGCACACCAGGCCGGATCGGACCCGACGGACACGTAGCCCGACCTCCCGCAAACCACAGCCCGCGAATGCGACGCGGCCGCGGCGAAGCCGCTGAGCCCGAACCAACGAGAGGTAGTCAACACATGGAACAGGTCATCCTGGTCGACGAAGCGGATCGGCAAGTTGGATTCGAGGAGAAGATGAAGGCCCATCTCGACGGAGGCAAGCTGCACCGCGCCTTCTCCGTCTTCATCTTCAACTCGCGCGGCGAGATGCTGCTGCAACAGCGGGCGGGTGGGAAGTACCACTTCGGCGGACTCTGGACCAATGCCTGCTGCAGCCACCCCCGCCGGGGAGAGGAAACCGAAGAGGCCGCGCACCGGCGTCTGCAACAGGAACTCGGTTTCGATTGCGAGCTGCGCGAGGTGTTCTCGTTCGTTTACACGGCCACGGATGCCGGAAGCGGTCTGACCGAACGTGAGTACGACCACGTATTCGTCGGGACGTTCGACGGCGTGCCGCAGCCCGATCCTGAAGAGGCCGACGCCGTCAGGTGGATCGCAGGCGAGGAGCTCAAGCGCGACATGGCCACGAACCCGGGGCAGTACACGCCGTGGTTCACCGCGTCCGTGGACCGGGTCTTGGCGCTCTGACACGCTCGAGCGACCGTACGATCACGAAGTCGAGCGATCTCTCGCTCAGAGCGACAGCGTTGCGCGGCGAGCAAGAAGACGGCGAACTCGTCTGGGCTTCGCCGATGTGGACTGCGTACGAACCCCAGAACACGCCTTGCGAGCAGCTCGTCCCGTGTCGTGCGCATCGGTTCGCGAGAGGTATCCGGACGTGCCTGCCGTGCCACGTACGTGTTTCGCGACGGCTACGCCGACGTACGATACCGAACCACCGGACCTACCCGCATAGGGAGAATCCCACCCCTCATCCGTGAACGCCGAGAGCGTAGTGCCGCACGCCAAGGAGTCATGCCGATTCTCGCATGTGCGTCGTACTGCAGCAGCCCCCCAAATGACACGCAACCGCATGCATTCCGCAACCGCGCACCGATGGGCTCACGGGCGCCGAGAACGCCCGTTTCTATGTCATGCGCAGGCGATCGCCTGTCGATGCTTGAGTCATCAGCGCCGGTCGTGGCACGGGCAACATGCGCGCCGGAGCCCGATCCTACGGCGTCCCTCTCCAGAGGTGACGACGATCCAGAGCCGGTTTGACGATGGACGAAGCAGCAGCAATGCCGACGACGATGACAGCCCAGCCTGAGGCGTCGCAGTGCACGGCGCCATCGCAGCCGGACGGCGGCGCGGCAACTGTTCTCCTGGCCGAGGACGATGCCGCGTCGCGGCGCCTCATCGAGGCCTTCCTCAATCGTGGGGGCTACCGTGTGCTCATCGCGGAGGACGGCAAGCAGGCACTCGAAGTGCTCGAGCAGACAACACCAGACTTGGTGCTTCTGGACCGCAAGATGCCGAAGCTCGATGGAATGGCGGTGTGCCGGTGGATCCAGGCGAACTCGCGTCTCGTCGACGTTCCGGTCGTGTTTCTGACCGCCCTGACCGATCCGGTGGCATCCGCTGAGGGATTTGCCGTCGGCGGTGTCGATTACGTCCGCAAACCGGTTGTGGGCGTCGAGCTGTTGGCGCGGATCCGGAACCACATCGAGCTGGCCCGCAGCCGGCAGCGACTTCGGGCGCGCGTCGAGCGGCTCAGCCACCGTGTCCAGGATCAGCGCGGGCGGCTCGGGCAAGTCCGCGACGGGCAGGAATCTCTGTTGACGGATCCGGCTCGATTCTCAGACATCGACCTGGTCGTCCGGTTCCAGCCCGCCGGGGAAGCGGGCGGCGATTTCTATGAGCTCGTCCGCCTATCGGACGATGTCCTCGGATTCCTGGTCGCGGACGTTTCGGGCCATGACCTCAGCAGCACGTACATCACCGGAGCTCTCAAGGCATTGACCGCCACGTTCACGAGCGAGTGTCTCTCCGTGGACGAAACCATGCTCATGCTGAACGCAGGGCTCTACAAGTTCCTGGACGAATCGCAATACGTCACGGCCGCCTACGCCAAGTTCTATCGGTCCGAGATGCAGTTGGAACTGGTCTGCGCCGGACACCCAGCCCCGCTGTACCAGGCCCGCGACGGCGAGCCGGAGTACTTGGACTTGATCGGCGACGCTCTCGGTATGTGTGAGCATGCACACTTCGCATCGAAGCGACTGACGGTGAAGTCGGGCGACCGTCTCTGGCTGTTCACGGACGGCTTGATCGAGTCCTTTCCGGACGCCGACGGCCAGCTCGGAAACCGACTCTGGGGGATGGAGCAGTTGGCCAGCCGTCTCGGGGGCAGACGAACGGCCCCCATAACTGAAGCAGTGACATCAACTGTAGGCGAGCTTCTTGACGCCCGCCAGGGTTCACTTGACGACGACATTGTTGTGATCGGGGTGGAACTCTAATGGCCGCACCACCTGTGTTCGATACCGAGAAAGCACCCGCACGGCTGAGCATTCGCATGTCGGCGACGCTGGAAGCCATCGACAGGGCCGACGAGACGGTCTCCGCATTCCTGGAGCAGTCCGGCGCCGCCGTCGATCTGTTCGCGATGCGAATCCTGTTGCGGGAAGCGGTGCTCAATGCAGTAACGCACGGAAGCGGGACGGATCCGAGCCGCACGGTCGAGCTCACCGTGGAACTCGATGAGCGCAGCGCCGTGCTGACGGTCCGCGACTCCGGGCCGGGGTTCGTCTGGCAGGCCCGCGGGACCGAGTTCGACATTACCGGAGACGGAGGGAGGGGTCTGGCCCTGATGCAGATCTACGCCTCCGAGATGACATACAGCGACAAGGGAAACCACGTGGTGCTACGGCGGGACCACGAGACTGCGGCGATGACACCGACCAATTGAGAATCGCCGCTCTCGACAGGAGCAAGAGCATGACGCAGACCGGGCAGATCGACGACACGATGGTCATTAGGCCCAACGGTGACATCGTCGCCTCGCGCGTCGCGGAGTTTCGGGACGAGTTGAAGGCGATCGTTGACCAGGGGCACGTGAATCTGGCCATCGACCTATCCGATGTCGGCATAATCGACTCAAAAGGCCTGGCGATCTTCATGCTCTGCCACAAGAGCGTGTCCGCCAGGGATGGAAAACTCGTCGTTCTCACCGACAACGAGAACTTCAAGCAGCTCTTCCGCGTGATGCGCATGGATCAGCACTTCCCCGTTCGCGAGTCGCTGGAGTCGCCCTCTTAGTCACTTGGCAACAGGAATCTCCGTTATGTCGGACGAAAACAACGAAATCGTCGCCGAATTCGTAATCGAATCGCAGGAGCACCTTGCGGACATCGAGAACGAGCTGCTGGCCATCGAAGCCGGCGGCGCGGACGTCGACACTGATCTGATCAACAAGGTCTTTCGGTCCGTCCACTCGATCAAAGGAGCCTCCGGCTTCCTGGGTTTCGCCACGATCGGCGAACTCTCGCACAGCCTCGAGAACGTGCTCAACCTGATGCGGAACCAGGAGCTGGTACCGGATGGCGGCGTGGTGGACGTACTGCTGCGCGCCGCGGATGCGCTCCGCGGTCTGCTCAACGATATCGACCAGTCCAACGGAGCGGACGTATCCGCGCACGTCGAGGCCCTCAAGTGCATCGTGAGCGAGAAGAGCGGCCCCGCCGTCGCCGCGAGCGTCGAGCAGACGGTCTCGGTTGGCGGACCCGTAGTCCGCGGTTTCGAGGTCAGCGAGAGCTGCTTGAGGGCGTTCCGCAACTCCGGGTCCCACCTGTACGTGCTCACCGTCGACCTCATCAGTGATGTGCAGGAGAAGGGCAAGACGCCGCTCGATCTGGTCCGCGAGATTGTGGGGCTCGGGGAACTCGTGGAAAGCCGCCTGGAAACGGAAGCACTCGGCGACCTGGAGGCCGACCTGCCCGACGCGCTGCCGTTCTCGGTGCTGGTCGCAACCGTGCTCGAGCCCGACATGATGGATGGATTCTTCGGTCTGGCCGCGGATTGCGTGTGCCCCACCACGATCCCGGGGGATGAAGCGAGCCCAACACCGACGACCCCCGTGCCGGAGGAGCCGACGATGACCGAACCCGCACAGACACCACCGCCTGCCCCGACGGCGGAGACCTTGCCTCCGAAGACGGAAGCCGCGCCGCGCGCCAATGATGTCGCGAAGGCAGCGAAGACCGTCGAGTCAAACATCCGTGTATCCGTACAGGTGCTCGAGCATCTGATGAACCTGGCCGGCGAGTTGGTGCTTGGCCGCAACCAACTCCTGCAGATCGTCGGAACCAAAGACAGAGTCGGTCTCGAATCGGTAGCGTCGCGCGTGGACCAAGTCACCAGCGAGCTGCAGGAATCGATCATGCAGACGCGCCTGCAACCGATCGGTAACGTGTTCAACAAGTTCCCGCGAATCGTACGCGACCTGAGCAACACGCTCGGCAAGCAGTGCGAACTGACGATCGAAGGCAAAGAGGTCGAGCTGGACAAGACGATCATCGAGGCGATCAACGACCCGCTGACCCACCTGATTCGCAACTCGGTGGACCATGGCATCGAAACGCCCGACGTACGGGCGAGCCGCAACAAGCCGGCCGCCGGCCGAGTGGTCTTGCGGGCGTTCCACCAGAGCGGCAAGGTCAATATCGCCATCAGCGATGATGGAGCGGGCATCGATGCCGCGAAGCTCAAAGAGAAGGCGGTTGCCAAGGGACTTATCTCCGCCGACGCCGCCCGCGACATGAGTGAGCGCGAAGCGGTGCGTCTGATCTTCCATCCCGGCTTCTCGATGGCTGCGAAGGTTACGGATGTGAGCGGGCGCGGCGTGGGGATGGACGTTGTCAAGACCGACATCGAACGACTCGGCGGCACGGTGGAGATTGACACGGAACTGGGCGTAGGGTCCACGGTGAATATCAAGCTCCCGCTGACTCTGGCGATCATTCCGTCCCTGATCGTCCGCACCGGTGACGAGCGATACGCGATCCCACAGGTGAACATCAGCGAGTTGGTCCGGGTCAAGGCGAACGACGTGGCCAAGCGCATCCAGCATGTGAAGGATGCCGAGGTACTCCGCTTGCGCGACCGGCTGCTGCCGCTGGTGCGGCTGAGCACCGTGTTGGAACGACCGTCCAAGTTCTCCGACCCGCAGACCGGCGAGCCGCTTGCGAATGAGCGCGAGGCCATCGCCGACCGTCGCACACGCGACCAGGAGGCGACGCCAAGCCAAGAGCAGCGCGAAGGCGCGGACCGGCGACGCGACACGCTCGCGGGGGCCCTGAACATCATCGTGGTCGAAAGCGGTCACCTGTGCTACGGCCTGATCGTGGACACCCTGCACGATTCCGAAGAGATCGTGGTGAAACCGCTCGGCCAACACATGAAGGACTGCGCGTGCCTGGCCGGAGCGACGATTCTCGGCGACGGACGCGTGGCGTTGATCCTGGACATCGCCGGCATCGCCAGTTACCGCGAACTGGCCATGCCCGAAGCGACCGAGGACGACGCTGCTGCGCAAGGCGACGACAACAACGATACGCAAGCGATCCTGCTGTTCACGAACGACCCGAGCGAGGCCTTCGGCGTGCCGATGAGTCTCATCTCGCGAATCGAGCGTGTGCGCGCCGACCAGATCGACAGCGTCGGCGGGCGCGCGGTGTTGCAGTACCGAGGCACGTCGTTGCCGCTGCTGAGCATGGAGGACTACATTCAGGCCCTACCGCGACCGGAGCAACCCCAGGTCTACGTTGTGGTGTTCAACATCACCGGGCGCGAGATCGGACTCATCGCTCCGACCCTCGTCGACATCCGCCGGATGTACACAGATGTGGACACGGTCACGTTCCGGCAACCGGGCGTTCTCGGGTCGGCGGTCATCGACGACAAGACCACACGACTCATCGATATCTACGAACTTGTGGAGACGGCCCACCCCGAGTGGATCGTCAAGGGCCAGGCCGTCGAGGTCGACGAAGGCCAGGCCGCCGCGATCCTGTTCGCCGAGGATTCCGACTTCTTCCGCAAGCAGGTCGTCAGCTACCTCACCGGGGCCGGCTACGAGGTGGTCGCTTGCGAAGACGGCCAGATCGCCTGGAACGCCTTGCAGGATCCCGAGCAGCCGATCAATCTGGTCGTGACGGATATCGAAATGCCGAATATGAACGGTTTGGAGCTGACCCAGAGAATCAAGAGTGACCCGTGCTTCGCCCACCTGCCCGTGATCGCCGTCACGTCGCTGGCGAGCGATGAGGACTTGGAACGCGGGCGCCAGGTCGGCGTCGACGAGTATCACGTGAAAATGGACCGCGAGAGGCTGCTCGACGCGGTTGCCGCCCAACTGAAGCGAGCAGC
>CAYMME010000180.1:0-16154 GCA_964391465.1 uncultured Planctomycetales bacterium | reverse complement strand
CCTCTTTGGTGCGATGGAAGCCGGGGGGTGGGGGAGCACGCCCCTGACCGTCACCGGCTGCGTCTTCCGCGACAACACGATCGGATCGCTCGGTGGTGGTGCGCAGATCACGGGGCCCCTGACGATGACCGACTGCGCGTTCATCGACAATTCGTCCGTTCTGCATGGCGGCGGTCTGCATCACGCAACGCACGGTGGTCCGTCTTCACCGGTGATCCCCACCACGATCTCCGACTGCATCTTCCTTCGTAACGAGGTGCTCTCGTACGGCGAGTCCGGCGGCGGCATGTATGCTCGCGTGGACGACCAAGGGCCAGGTATCACCGTGAGCGATTGCACGTTCGACGGGAATTTCGCGTGGGAGGGTGGCGGCGTCATCGCATTTGGCGGCTGGTTGCCGGAGAGCGAGATCACCCTCGCGAACTGCACTCTCACGGGTAACAAGGCCCGCTTCGACGGCCGCGGCGGCGGGCTTAGCGCCCGGCACGGATATGTGAAGATGACGGGCTGCCTGCTCGCCGGCAACACGGCGGGCCTCCGGGGAGCTGGGATCTGCGACGTGGCGGACAACCTAATCGTGACCAACTGCACAATCAGCGGGAACGCCGCGGCACCGGCGGACGGTGGACTGGGAGGTGGAATCTACACCGGGCTGCTGCGGCAGACTACGGTCGCCAACTGCATCCTGTGGGCCAACCGCGATGCCGGTGGCATCGACGAATCGGCACAGATCGATTCATCCGAGGGAGCAGCGGTGGTCAACTACACCTGCATCCAAGGCGGCTGGAGCGGTGCGGGTGGGGTCGGCAACATCGACGACGATCCGCTGTTCGCGCGCAACCCAGATTCCGGGCCGGACGGAGAGTGGGACGGTGTCGACGATGACTTCGGCGACCTGCGGCTACTGCCGGGCTCGCCGTGCATCGACGCCGCCGACAACACGGCGGTGCCGACCGGTGTCACCACCGATCTGGCCGGCGACCCACGTTTTCGGGACGACCCGGACACACCCGACACCGGCAATGGTACGCCACCCATCGTCGACATGGGTGCATACGAGGGGCCCACGCTGCCGACGTTGCTGCGGATCGTCGTCGGCACGGACGCCGTGGACGGCTCGGCGACGCTGATCTGGCCGAAGGCCGAGGGCGTCGGCTTGGCCACGCTCAGGATTGCCGTGGACCAAGCAGTCAGTCTTGTCGGATCGAGTGTCGTCACATCCGGCGGCACGTCGACGCCTGCGGTGAGTGCGCTCACACATGTCGGCGCAGGCATTCACCGTGTCGAACTCACGGAGCCGATCCCGGTCGGTCATTGGACGATCATCACGTTGACAGTGGCCGGAGCCACGGGGGCCGAGACGGCGTTCGAGCTGTGTCTGGGCCACCTGCCCGCCGACATCAACGGCGACGGCGAGGTCAACATGAGCGATGTGACCGAGTTCGGTGTTCTGTTCCGTGGCGATCCTGCAGCGGTCGATCGCGATCGCATCGACCTCAACGGCGACGGGCAGGCCAATCTCAACGACGTGACGCTGTTCGGCCAGCTCTGGCAAGGCACCTCGGGCCACGATGCGTGGCAGGGTGCGTCGTTGCCGGCAAAGCCGTAGGAACGGCAGGGATCGGGGAACGGGGAACAGGGAACGGGGCGCGGGCTTGCGCCCACGAGACACGTGAACGGGAGAGCAGGTGAGGGGGCCGGAGAACGGGGAATCGTGGACGGTGGTGGTGAAGACGAGGTGACGATCATGAGAGCAAGCGGAAAGCGGAAGTGGTGGATTGTGGCGGGCGTCATGTTGTCGGTGGCATGCGGCCCGGCGCGTCCGGTCCGGGCGGAATGGACGTACCGGCTTGTTGCCGGCATCGATACGCTGATCCCTCCCGACGAGTTGATCACGTTCCTGTTCCAGGGTGCCCCCTCGACCGACGGTGAGCAGGTCGTGTTCTGGGGCGAGGGGCTGGATCGCGAGGGTCTGTATCTCGAGCCTGCGGCCGAGAGCCCGCTCGAGCTCGTAGCCGACACCTACACCGTCATTCCCGGCGCGACGGAGACGTTCGAGATCTTCAGCGACGCGTCGGCGCACGGCGGGACGGTTGCGTTCGCGGCGGATGGATCCTCGGCGTCCTGCATCTGCACGTACGCGGAGAGCACGCTTGCAGCTCTGGTCGACAGCAGCACCCCGATCCCGGGGGGAACGGGTACGTTCGCCACGTTCGGTCGACCTTCGATCCGCGTGCCGCCGGAGGAAGCCACCGAGCCAATCGTGGCCTTCACCGGCTACGGTTCGGTTGACGGGTTCGGTGATCCGCAAGATCCCGGCGTCTACATACGCGGGTCCGACGGCACGCTGACGACCGTGGCCGACCTCACCACGGCCATTCCCGACGGGACCGGCAACTTCACCGGCCTCGACGCCCTCGTGTCGCTCTCCGGAGAGGAAGTGGCGTTTCGCGGCTTCGGTTCCTTCGAGCATGTGGGCGTCTATGCATCGAACGCCGGATCGCTCGACCGCGTGGCCGACCTCACCATGCTTGCCCCGGGGGGGACAGAGTTGTTCGTGTCGCTGGGGCCGCCCACGCGACACGGTGCCGCCGTCGCGTTCTGGGGTCAGGATGAGTCGGAGCGACAGGGCATCTACTCGGACGTTGGCGGTTCATTGGACGTGGTCGTGGACACCTCCACGCCGATGCCCGATGCGGGCGGCAACTTCACCGCGTTCGGATTCGGGGCACCCACCGTCGTCACGTTCGACGGCGGCAACGTCGTGTTCGAAGGTTGGGGTCCGGCCGGACAGGAGGGCATCTTCGTCGCCTCCGCCCCGGCGTCTCCGGGATCGGAGTGGTCCGTGACCAAGGTGATTGCCGAAGGCGATGAGTTGGACGGCAAGACGGTCAGTCTGGCCGCCATCTCTCAAGAAGCGCTGACCGGCGATAGGGTCGCGTTCCTGGTCTTCTTCGATGACCTCTCCACCGGCGTCTACGTTGCCGAGGCGGTTCCCGTGTCCCCCGAGCCCATCCCCGCGTCGACGCCATGGAGCCAGGCGTTCCTTGCAACGTCGTTGCTGCTCGCCGCGACGATTACGGTTCGCCGTCGCCGGGTGGCAATCGCCTGAGCCAGCGAAAAGGGACCAAGGGATCGGTCCCGACGCCGACGGCCTACATCGCGAACGCGGGTACCCTGCTTTCCTCCGCCGGGGACTCTGCGCTAGGCTTGCGGCGCAGGACGAGCATCGTCGTTCCGATGTAGGTATCGAACGACAGAATCTCCATCCCGGCGCCGGCGGCCCCACTGGCGAGGTCGAGGGCGCGGAGCGGTTCGAGGGACGGAAGGAACAGCTCGGGCGTCGCGTAGGCGATGACCAGTCGGTCGGCCTGGGTGGCGAGCAGCTCGAGACGTCCCAGCGGTTCGGCGTCGGCCTCGAGATGCAGAACGGCAAGCGTACTGTTCTGACCAAGCTCGATATCGGCAAAAGAACCCGTGTGCAAGCGGAAATGCCGGTCGAGGAGTTCCCGGTCGGCCTCGTCGGCCGGGCCGGCCAGGAACAGATCGGCCGGATCGCCCAGAACCTGCCGCCACCGCCGAACTTGTTCGTCGTTCAAGATCGCCCTGGGTGTGAGTCGGTCGAGAACGGTCTGCACGCGGTCGATCGGCGGTTGCGGCAGGGAGGGCACGTGCTCGCCCCGCACACGGTTATGCAGGAAGTCGCCCGAGCGATGAATCAGGGCCCGGATGTCGTGACTGAACTCGTCGGCGAATTCCGCCGCGGCCTCGTACATGATCTCGAGGTACTCGTTCCATTTCGGCGGCGAGTAGAGCAACGGTCCGGCCACCACCGGATCGGCGGGTCGACCGGTGAGATCCTCGGCCACGAGGTTGGCGAGTTGGTCATCGACCTGTCCGAGCGAAGCCATCAACGGCCCGATGAGCTGTTGTTCGCAGAACTGCCGTTCACTGGTCGACACCAGGGGGCGGCGGTGCAGCAACTCGCGGAGGTCACGCACGGCGTGGTGATAGAACAGCAGAAACGAGATGTACGCGAGGGTTTCGTTGCCGGTGGCCAGCACCCTGCCCAGCGTCGTCATCGCGTACTCGCGGTTGACTGCGGTCTTCCGGGCCAAGCCGGCCAGATGGTCGAAGTAGGGCGACTGACGGTACCGGGAGTAGTTCCACCGCAGGTTCAACAGGCTGTGGAGCGTGTCGATGCGGTAGTGCATCGCTGTGGCCGACGGTTCGTACGCCAGCTCGAAGCCGGCGTCCCGGAGACGCCCGCACAGCTCCGAATCCTCGTGGTAGGTGAGATCCTCGCGGTACCCGCCGACGGTCAGCAGTGCCCGGCGGTCGAACAGGCCGGTCGAGGTGAGCATGTACGGGTTGCGCAGCGGCGCATCGCCCCAGTGGTGCGGAAGGTTGATCGCCCGCCACTCGTCGACGGGCGAGCTGATGCGCTCTTCGATTCGCCCGCCGATCGCCGCGGCTCCGGAGTCCATGTGCGGGGCGAGCGATTCGAGCCAGTCCTCGCTCAGGATGACGTCGGCGTCACCACCGGCCAGCCATGTCGTGGAGGCCTCGGAAATGGCCAGGTTCCGCACGACCCCCAACGAGCTGTCTTCGTGCTCGACGACGCGCACCGCCGAGTAGCCACGGGCGATCTCGAGCGTATCGTCCCTCGAAGCGGTGTCGGCCACGACGAGGATCTCTTTCGGGGGGCAGGTCTGCCTCATCACGCTGTCGAGGCAGTCTGCAAGCGTCTTGGCCGCGTTGCGGGCAGGTATATAGAAGGTGATCTCGTCGCCGGGAATGCTCACTTCTGATCCTTTCCGTAAGGCGGAGTCGGTCCGCCGTTCCCTCGTCCGTTCAACTTGCCTCCGCGCGGCCGACCGGCTCCGCGGCTACCTCGGCGTCGGCGGGCAGCCTTGCCGTCAGTAGCTCGGCCCGCGTGTTGAACCAGCGGGTCAGCGTATCACGATCGACCGGAACATTGCCGGCCCGAGACAGCTCGATGGCGGCCGCCAGCGAGCCGAGGTACGCGGCCTGCACCGGGCTGGCCCCGCCGGCCAGCGCCAGCGTGCTTGTGGCCAGCAGGGCGTCACCGCATCCGAGCCGGTCGGCGACATGCGTCGCGAAGCTCGGCAGGTGCTCGCTTCGCAGCCGCCCGGCCCACTCTTCGGCGCGCGGCTCCTGCGAGGCACGCTCGAACACGACCAGCCCGCGTTTACCGAGCGTGACGAACAGGTGTCGAGCCTGCGTTCGGGCGAGCAGGTTGAAGGCGGCGCAGGAGAGGCCCTGCTCGAAATCGGGCAGGGCGGCTCGCAGCTCGCGTTCGGTCGGCGTCAGCAGGTCGACGTGCTCGAACCGGGTCAGCCCCCCGTGCAGTCCGGATGCGTCCGCGGCCACCACGGCCCCGTGACGCCGCACCGCCGGCATGGCTCGCGAGAGCAGGCCGCCGGTGAGCATGCCGTAGCCGAAGTCACAGAGGATGACCGCGTCGGCCTCCCGCGCCTGACGGACCAGGACCGAAGCCGCCTCGATCTCGGCCCGCGAGTCGAGCGGGCAGCATTGGGCATCATCGACCTTGAGCACCTTGGTGTCTTCGACGAGGAACCGCGTCTTGGTCGCGACGCCGTTTCGCACCGGCATCAGGTAGTGATCGATCCCCTCGGCATCGAGGACCGCCCGGACCCGTTCGGCGTCGGGCCCCCGGCCCACGGACGACAGCAGCGCCGCGCTGCCCCCGAAAGCGGCGACGTGACGCGCGACGATGGCCGCGCCGCCGATGTACTCGGTTTCGCCCAGCTTCCGCAGCGACATCATCGGGGCCTCACCTGCCAGCTCGACCGTGTCGCACGCCGTGTACCGATCGAGCACGAGGTCACCGACCACGAGAACCCGGCGACCGCCGAATCCGCGGACCAGCTCCTCGAGCCCGGATTGATCGATCTCGTGACGCTGGCAGAGCCATTCGAGTCGGTGGGCACCGAGCTCCTCACGACGATCCGCGGAGGCCATCAGCTTCGTCGAGGAGAAGACCACCTGGCCGGACGAGAAGATGACCCGTCCGCCGTAGCCCTCGACGACGTCGCGCTCGCACACGAAGCCCGGATGGCGTCGGTCTTCGTATTCGCGTCCCTTCACGTACACGTCGGGCCGGATCTCGGCGAGCAGGTCGGATGCGTCGGGTTGGGTGCAGGTATAGACGAGGTCGACGCACTCGAGGGCGGCAAGGTTCTCCGCCCGCAGTCCTTCCGGGACGTAGGGGCGGTCCGGTCCCTTGCCGATGTGCGAATCGCCGGTCAGCGTCACGAGCAGCAAGTCGCCCTGGCGCCGGGCGAACTCCAAGTAACGAACATGTCCCGGGTGGACGATGTCGAAACAGCCGTGGCACATGCATACGGACTTCCCCGCGGCCCGGGCCGCGCGGACTGCGTCGAGAAGCTGGGGGTACGCAACGATCTTGCGGCGGGATGACGACATCACGTTTCCGCTCGGTGAGCGAAACGAACCACCCCTCGCGACAGCACCGGGAAAGCTCCGATACGGGAACCGGCATCGGGTGCTGCGGCAACGCGCATGAGGGCGCCAGTCCTTTCGCTTGGGGTCTTATCGGCCGGGCGCCGAAACCACCTTCAGGCCAATGTCGCAGCGCGGCCTGCTGACCGACGTTGGCAATGCTGATCGATCGAGGTTCGGCGGACAGTGGGGAGTCACGCAATGCGAACGAGCTGTGGGCGACTCCGGAGGGGCGGGCAGTTGTTGCTCGTGGTGGTCGGGACGATCAGCACCTCTGGCTGCGACCCGGCCCCGAAACCGGTTACGGCCGCGCCCGAGCCCGGGCCGTCGGGACCGACGCGGCAGTACGAGTTGCGGATCGCGTCCACCCCTCCCGGATGCGCCGTGCGAATCGACGGGGAGGCAGTTGGGGTGACACCCCTGAAAACGCGGTTTGATGAGCCCGTGGCGGCGTCGGTCGAGGTGGCCGCTCCGGGACACAAGCCCGCAGTGCTGGAAACCGGGGCGGACTGGTGGCAGCGGTCGGCGGCGGCAAAGGCGGCGGAGCGATTCGGGCGGCCGGTGGTCGTCCGCACCTTCAACGCCCAACTGGAGCCGGTGGTGCTGCTGCGGCTCGTGTCCGTTCCCTCCCGGGCGACCGTGACGGTCGACGGCGAATCCGCGGGTCTAACGCCGACGGACGTTCGCTGGGACGGTCGGCGGCCGCTTGCGGTTCGGCTGAGCCTCTCCGGGCACGCGCCGCACGAGGAAGTCCTGAACCGCGAGTGGTGGGAGGAGCAAGCGGCGACGGCAACCCTCGATGAGGACCTCGGTGCCCAGGTTGTCACCGTTTCGACGCGGCTGTGGCAGACCGTGCGGACCGAGTGGACGCGCGTCGGCCACACCCAGAGGAGCCGCGGTCCGGTCAAGGTGGCGGTGCAGCGCGGGTCGTCCCGGCGCACCGTGCCGGCCACTGTGGTCGGGCCGAGTGGGCGCCAGGACGTCATATTCCTATATGACACCGGTGCGACCTACACCACACTCGATATGGAGACGGCTGCGGCAATCGGGCTGGACTTCAACACGGCGACCGTCGAGCTCGAGACCCGGACCGCCAACGGCGTGGTCACGCGACCGTTGATGCTCCTGCCGGAGGTCCGCATCGGTCAACACACGGTTCGCAACGTCGCCGTGTCTCAGTGCGATTCGTGCCGGGACGGCGAACTCATAGGGCTGCTCGGGCTGAACGTGCTGCAAGAGTTCGCGACGAATGTCTCCCCCGACGGCCGGCAGGTCACGCTCATTCCGGCAAGCAGCGGTGCGGGCAGAATGCTGTCGCTGAAGGCGTTCATCGAAGCGTCGTTGATGAGGTCCGGCAAGATCGCCGTTACCAACCAATGCGACCGGTCGATGGTCGGCGTCGTGATCGAGCTGGTGCAGCGCGACCGCGCCGGCAAGGTCGCCGCGCGAGTGCGCACGCCCCACTTCTCGGTCGCCGGCGGAGCAAGTGAGTCGGTCGATACGGACCTGTCACGCTTGATGCCGACGAGAAAGACGGAGTTGCTCGTGGTCGAGGGGGACTGGCGATAATTGCGGATTGCGGTCCCCGGCGCGCGCGACCGAAATGACGGGTGCCCCATCCTTCGCGGCAGTTTGCGAAGGGTGGGGGACGGACAACGCGCGTCCCGGCCGCCCGTAGGGTCCGCCGTGCGGACCAACGCGCACGCTCACGTCAGATCAAAGATCGTCCCTGCATGTCGGCCGGCGGTTCGTGGCCGAGCATCTTCAGCGTGGTTGGAGCCACGTCGTAGAGCGTAGCATCGTCGCGCCGCCCGCCCGGTGGGACCGACGGATGGCTGAAGAGGTACAGCCCCTGCTGGGCGTGGTTGGCGTCGTCGGGACCCGTGTCGTTCTCGAACGTATACATGCCCGGGTTGCCCATCGTGCCGACCGAACGCCAGCGCAGGTCGCCGAAGATGACGATCAGGTCCGGCGGTACACCGTTCACCTGCGGGTAGATCTCCTGCGGCTTGTACACCTGCGTGCCCATCGGATTGCCTTCGTGGTCGGGCAGCGCGGTCAGCTTGGCAATGATCTCGTCACGCAACGACTCGTAGTCGGCCGGGTCGACGATGCCGTTCGGCTCGCGTCCCTTCACGTTCAGGAAGCACCGTCCGTAGTAGCCACCCTCGCCCCACGCGCGCGTCTTGTCCCAATCGACGAGTGAGACGTCGAACTTGGTGACGCCGTCGAGCGGCTTCTCGAGATGCAGGTAGCCCTCCTGCATGAGCCAATCGTTGAAGCACAGGCCGCCGACCATGCACTTGGCCCCGTGGTCGGAGACGATCCAGACGGCGGTGCGGTCGAGGTCCATCACATCGAGCAACTCGCCGATCAAGCGGTCGGTGTGGATGTAGTAATCGCGGATCGCGTTCTCGAACGGGTTGCCCGGCTCGAAGCGGTGATGCGTCGGATCGCAGAACTGCCAGAACCCGTGATGAATGCGGTCCGTGCCCATCTCGACCATCCAGAACAAGTCCCACGGCCGGGTGGTCAGCAGGTGCTTGGCGACCTTGAACCGCTTGTCGGTCATCTCGTAGATCTGATCGAGCAGCCACTGCTTGTCGTCGGTGCGGAACCCGCGCACATCGACCATGTACTCGCCGACGATGCCGGCGATCTCGTCCTTGAGATCCTTGGGCCACGTGTAGTCGCTGTCGGCCGACGGGGTGAGAAACGACGTCAGCATGCAACCGTTGACGGGGCGCGTGATCGGGTAAGTCCCCGGCACGCCGACGACGATCGACGATCGGCCGAGTCCGCCGAGAATGTCCCATAGCCGCGGCTGCTTGACCGCCAAAGACGTGGCGATTGACAGCTTGTCGTATGAGTGGTCGCTGCGATTGCGAAACCCGTAGATGCCCAGCGCGCCGGGGTCTCGGCTCGAGGCCATGCACGACCACGCGGGCACGGTGATCGGCGGCATGCTGCTGGTCAGATCGCCGAACGTACCGGCCTCCATCAGACGCCGGGCGGTCGGCAGTTGGTCGATCCATCGCTCGAACATCAGCGACGGCTCGGCACAGTCCAGACCGATGATGGCAACCTTCTCGATCTTGCTCATGCGGGCATCCTACCGATGGAGGCGCGGACGATCCACCCCCAACGGCAGTGGCGACGCCGAGATCACAAGTGACGCACGCTTGGTGCGCCGGGCATCCCAGTGTAGGATTGCCTCGGTCAAACAAACGTGTTTCGCGTCGGGCGCCACTGGCAGCTTGCCTGCCAGTGCCTTTGCCGCAGAGCACGGGCGGGCAAGCCGCCCGTGGCACCCTGAAACACGGTCTGACGCTACTGGAAACACGCTAAACACCTACGATCAACCGGAACGGAGGTGGGCTCATGCGTTATCTAATCGTTGCAGCATTCGTGGGGCTGATGTCGGCGGGTTGGGTCCTCGCGGCCGAGGAATGTACACCGACTCAGGCCGCCCTGATCGTGGCCCCGGCCTCACCGCAGAATCCTCGCAACAGCGAGGCGGCGATCGTGCCGCTCGAGGACGGCTCGTTGCTGCTGGCCTGGACCGACTTCTACGGAGGCCGCAACGACGACCACGATCCGGCCCGGATCTCCGGTCGGGTCTCGAAGGACGGCGGGCGGACGTGGGGTGACAAGTACACGCTGGTCAAGAACGACGGCGGGTGCAACGTGATGGAGGTCAACTTCATGCGCCTGAAGAACGGCGAGTTGGCTCTCTTCCATGCGCAGAAGAACACGCGAGGCAGCGACTGCCGGGTCATGATGCGCACGTCGCGCGACGAGGGCCGCACGTGGAGTAAGGCGAAGCAGCTCAGCCCGGCCGGCAAGTACACGGGGCTGACGAACGGCCGCTGCATCCGGCTCAGGTCGGGACGCATCCTGCTCGAGGCCTGGGAAGGCGGGGACGGCTACTGCTACATCTCGGATGACGAAGGGGCTAAGTGGCGTGAGTCGCAGCGGGTTCAGCCGGCCGGCGGCCACTGCGCTGAGCCGTCGTGCGTCGAACTGAAGGACGGGCGCGTGTTGATGCTCATGCGCACGCGCCTGGGCGGGCAGCACCAGAGCATCTCCGCTGACGGCGGTGAGACGTGGACGAAGCCGGTGCCGTCGCCCCTGGTGGGCACGCATGCGCCGGTCTCGATCAGCCGCGTCCCGACCACCGGTGATCTGCTGGCTATCTGGAACCACAACCCCGGGGCCAAGAAACGGAACCCGCTGACCGCCGCGATCTCGGATGACGAGGGCAAGACGTGGAAGCGATTTCGCAACCTCGAGGACGCGCCCGACGACGCGTGGGCCTACCCGGCCGTCACCTGGATCGATGACAAGGCACTGATCACCTACTTCAACTACAAGGACGGGCATTCCCTGATGCTCAGGATTCTGCCCGCGACGTGGTTCTACAGGTGAAGCGGTCCGCGATCTCGATCGTTGCATCCCGTACCGGCATTGCAGGGTCGGCGGCGGCCCCTTAGACTCCAACCGCAACATCGTCGCCTGGGACCGGAGGCCGATCGCATGCATCGCGATGAGTTGGATCCCGTCTTTCGACACTCGCGCCGGGAGGCGCTCTTCATTCTGGGTCTGTATGTCGTCGCGCTGATCTACACGGTGACCTACTGCTACCACTTCGGCTACAACCGGGCCGTCGAGACCATCGAGACCTACTGGGGCATTCCCGACTGGGTCTTCTGGGGCATCTTCGCCCCCTGGACCGTCTGCGCAATCGTCACCACCTGGTTCAGCTTCTTCTACATGGTCGACGACGACCTCGGCCAGGAGCCCTCGCCCGATGAGGACGAGCACCATGCTGGCTGAGGTCAGCTCCGAAACGTGGACGCTGGTCACGTTCCTGACCTACGTGGCGGGTGTGTTCGTCATCGCGGGGCTGGCCCATCAACTCGCCAAACGTAGATCGTTCCTCAAGGAGTACTTCCTCGGCAGCCGCGGGCTGGGCGTGTGGGCGTTCGCCATGACCTACGCGGCCACCAGCTCGTCGGGCGGCAGCTTCACCGGCTTCCCCGGGAAGATCTACGCCTACGGATGGATTCTCGCCCTGTGGATTGCCAGCTACATGGTCGTGCCCATCTGCACCATGGGCTTTCTCGGCAAGCGCCTCAACCAGGTGGCCCGCAAGAGCGGGGCGGTGACGATCCCGGACGTCTTCTGCGATCGCCACAACAGCCCGGGCCTGGGGTTACTGACCACGGTGTTCGTCGCCTTCTTCCTGACCGTCAATCTGGTCGCTCAGTTCAAGGCCGGCGGGATCATCATCGACATCCTCATGGGCAAGGTGGAGGCGTTCAGGTGGATGAGCGGCTACTTCGCCGACATCGCAGGTCAGTACGAGGGCGTTACGCCGGGCTACCTGGCCGGGCTGCTGCTGTTCGCGGTGATCGTGATCATCTACACGGCGTACGGCGGCTTCCGCGCCGTCGTGTGGACCGACGTGATGCAGGGCGTCATCATGGGCGTGGGCGTCGTGCTCTTGCTGCCGCTCGTGCTGCACAAGGCGTACGTGCATCTCAGCCCGGTCGATACCTCGCCTCTCGTCATCAGCATGCCCATACCGGAGAACGAGCGCTACGCCGGACGTGAGGAGCGAGCAGAAGAATCGTTTCGGTTGTCGCAATTGACTGAGGGGCTGCGCAAAGCCAATGACCATCTCAAACGCAACGACCCCGGCGCCCTCAGCGGGCCGGGCGAGAAGAGGGACGAGACGGGGAAGGTGGTCGGCGACTTCCTGCCGCTGGGGGTGGCCATCTCCTTCTTCTTCATGTGGGCAATCTCGGGGTCCGGTCAACCCGGCAACTGGATCCGACTGATGGCGTTTCGCGACAGCAAGACGCTGCGCCGCGCGATCTTCGCGGTCTGCATCTACTACGGAATGATCTACTTGCCGCTGGTGGTGATCTTCGTGACTGCCAAGACGCTACCGTTGGAGGTCGCGCAGCCCGATCAGGCCATGCCGGCCCTGGCGGTTTTTGCGGCGCCGCCCGTGCTGGCCGGACTGCTGATCGCGGCGCCGTTCGCGGCCGTCATGTCCACCGTCGATAGCTTCCTGCTCGTGATCTCGTCGGCGCTGGTGCGCGACATCTACCAGCGCCGGATCGACCCCGCGGTGTCGGAGCGGACGATCAAGAAGATGAGCTACGCCACCACGGCCGTGGTCGGCACGATCGTGGTCCTGCTGTCCGTCAACCCGCCCCAGTTCCTGCAGGATGTCATCGTCTTCACCGGGGCCGGGCTGGCCTCGACCTTCCTGGCCGCGATGGTGTTGACGCTCTACTGGGAGCGCACCACCGCGATCGGAACCGCCGCGTCCATGATCGGCGGATTCCTGAGCGTGGCCACGCTGTACCTCATCGGCACACTCCAATCCGGCAAGTTCGACGTCTACAATCTACTCGAGATCCACCCGATCGTCTGGGGCCTAGTGAGCTCGTTCGTGATCGGAATCGTGGTCAGCCTGCGCACTGCACCGCCCGACACGAAGCTGGTACGCAAGTACTTCTACCAATCCGATTTGCAGAAGTAGAGGAAAGATGCCTACACTGATGGGGGTCGGGCCAATCAGTGAATGAGGAGATGAAGCGATGAAGCATCGTGCGCTTGGGGAACAGGCGGAGCACGGGCCGGTGTTGGATCGGCGTGCGTTTGTGACGGGCACGTTGTCGGCGGCGGGTATGCTCGCGATTCCCGCGTCTGTGTCGCAAGTCCTCGCCGCTCCGGCGGGGCCGGCGGACGGCTGCCCGGGGCCTTACCCGGGTCGGGTCATCGAGGTGTCGCACCCGGGTTCGGTCAAGCGGTTCAAGGCCCGCCCCGAGCCGGTGCAGGCAATGGTCGCGCGGGGCATGACCGAGTTGACCGGTGCGGACGATGACGTGTCGGCCTGGCGCTCGATGTTCTCCCGCGGCGACGTGGTGGGCATCAAGGTCAATCCCGTCGGCATGCCGCTCGCCATCTCCCACCACGAAGTCGTTCAATCGATCGTCCACGGGCTCGAGTCGGCAGGCGTCAGGCCGAGAGACATCATCGTCTTCACGCGATTCATCGACTTGTTTCAGAAGGCCGGGTACGACAAGCATCTTCCCGATGGCGTTCGCAGCGACGCGGCCAGCCGCGAACACGGGGCCGCCCAACTCTCCATCGCCGGCTACGACCCCGACGTGTTCTGCCACATGGACTTCATCGTCAAGGGCGCTCACGATCCGAAGGACGATCGCGCACGGCGGTCGCACCTCTGCGAGGTCTTCTCGAAGCGGATCGACAAGATGATCGCCATCCCCGTGCTGAAGGATCACGGGTCGGGCGGCGTTACCGGTGCCCTGAAGAACATGTCGCACGGGCTGGTGAACAACGTGAACCGCAGTCACGGCTGCGCGCAATCGAATACGTGCAACGTCTTCATCCCCACCGTGTGCGCGATGAAGGAGATTCGAGAGAAAGCCGTCCTGCAAATCATGGACGGATTGATCGGGGTGTTCGACAAGGGGCCGCCGGGACTGCGGGAGTACTCCTGGGAGTACAAGTCGCTGTTGTTCGCGACGGACCCGGTGGCCATGGACCGCGTCGAGTGGCAGATCATCGACGCGAAGCGGGCCGAGAGAAAGCTCCCGCCGGTGGCCAAGACCGGGAAGATGGGCATCAACCCGGGAGGCGGAGAGCCCTTCGACTTCCGACAGCCCCAGCACATCATCGTCGCGGGCGCGATGGGCCTGGGCGTGTCCGACCTCGACAAGATCGAACACCGCAAGATCGCGTTGACCTGACCCGGCCGGCGTCGGGCGTGAACGGACCACGGACGAAGAGGATGGCGAGTCATGGAACTGACACCCCAAGAGCGAGAGATCGGCAGGCAGAACTTCTGTCAGGCGCTGGGTTCGATCACCCGGCGTGACCTGCTCAAGGCCGCGACGGCCGTGCCCACGATTGGGGCTTTCTACTGGGGCTACGGCAAGCTCGAGGGTGATCCGGTCAAGGCCGTGATCATCGGGACCGGCAACCAGGGCAACGCCCTCCTGTCGTTCCACAACCGCGAGTACATCGAGATCGTCGGTGTCTGTGACATCCGGCCCTACAATATCGGGCGGGCCCGGCGCAGCCTCGCCAAGCACCCCGACTACAGCGCTGAAGAGGCCCTCAAGATCCCCGTCTACACCGACTACAAGGACGTGATGGCCAAGCCCGACTCCGAGGTGGAGATGGTGCTCATCGCGGTGCCGCTGCACATGCACCACCCCGTCGCCATGGCGGCCATGGAAGCGGGCAAGCACGTCTTCTGCGAGAAGCTGATGGCCTGGTCGGTGGCCCAGTGTAAGGAGATGTGCCGCGCCGCGGACAGGCATGAGGACCCGAAGGGCCGCAAGCTTCAGGTCGCGATCGGCCATCAGCGGCACTACTCGGTGCTGTACGACCAGGCGGTGGAGCTGCTCGAGTACGACGTGCTCGGCGAGGTCCGGCACATCCGGGCCCGCTGGCACCGCAACAACACCTGGCCCGGCCGGGACGGCTGGCGGCCGAACATCCCGCCCGCGGACAACGGTGTCGACTTCGCCAAGTACGGCTACGACAGCCTGAATCAGTTGATTCGCTGGCGGCTCTACCAGAACACGGGCGGCGGACTCATGGCCGAGCTGGGCAGCCACCAGCTCGACGCCGCTTCGATTTTTCTCGGCAAGGTCCATCCCACCGCGGTGCAGGGAACCGGGGGTAAGGTCTTCTTCGACGACGAGCGTGAGATCGACGACCACGTGTACGTGATGTACGAGTTCGCCGAGGCCAACGACACGGTGGTGACCTACTCGTCGATCAATACGAACCGACTCGACGACTACGGTGAGACGGTCTACGGGACGAAGGGCACACTGATTCTGAACAAGGAAGCCGAAGCGCTGCTCATTCCCGAGCCCGATCCGGCCAAGCGACTCGAGCAAGCCGCGAAAGAGACGAAGATCGGGATCGACCGGAGCGTGGCGGGTACGCCGGTGATGGATACGCACGGCAGCATCAATCCGGCGGCCATGGCGGCGAGCGGTCCGATGTTCGCGGGCGGACGCCTCATGCCGGCCGGGGCGAAGATCTCACGCGGCTACCGCGAAGAGCTCGAACACTTGGCCTACTGCATCCGACACCCGAGCCCGGGCAACCGGCCGAAATGCTACCCCGAGGTCGCCCTCGCCGACGCCGTGATCGCCCTGACGTCCAACTTGGCCATGCGAGCCAAGCAGCGGATCGTATTCGAGGACGGCTGGTTCGACCCATACGCACCCGAGCTGCCCGAAGACCTGTTCTAGCCCAGACTGCGAATCGTTGTGTGCTCCACCTCGTGGCGGCCTGCGCCTCGCAGGCCGGGTGGCCCGCGTCTTTGTACGTGTTTGGCGTCTCGGGTGGCATGGGCAAGGCGTCGCTCGCTCGCGAGCGAGGTTTGCCCGTGGGCTCACGTGATCGCGCCTGCAAACACGGGCAAAACCCAACCCTGGCGGGTTGGGCCCTGCCCATGCCACCCTCGCTAAACACGTACACCTCTTCAGAGGTGGGGAACACGATTCGACTTCCATCAATCGCGTCCCCCAGCGGCGAAAGCCACGGGGCACCCACGTCGCTTGCTTGCGAAGCGGCCTGCGCCT
>CAYMME010000179.1:0-16176 GCA_964391465.1 uncultured Planctomycetales bacterium | reverse complement strand
ACTACCGCTGGCACTGGTTCTGGGATTTCGGCAACGGCGACATGGGCAACCAGGGGATCCACGAGCTGGACAAGGCCCGCTGGGGCATGGGCCAGGACACGTTCCCGGTCGAGGTCACCGGGGCCGGCGGTCGCTTCGTCGGAGGCAAGGATCAGGGGCAGACGCCGAACGTGTTGCTCTGCACGTACAAGTACGAAGACGGTTCGATCCTCGCCTTCGAGACGCGGGGCCTCACGGCGAACGACGAAGCCGGCGAGAAGGTCGGGAACATCTTCTATGGCACCGACGGCCCTGAGGGTGTCGAGGGCTGGATGACGCTCGGCAAAGGCAAGGCCCACGTCAGGGACCCGGATCGCAAACGCGAACTGAAGCTCGAGCCGGTCGGCGGCAACGGCAACCCCGAGCACATTGCCAACTTCCATGACGCGATGCGCAGCCGCAAAGTGTCGGACCTCAACGCCGACATCCAGGAAGGCCACATCTCGGCCGGCACGATGCACCTGGGCAACATCGCCTACCGCCTGGGCCGCACGCTCCGGTTCGACCCGAAGGCCGAGCAGTTCATCGACGATGCCGAGGCCAACGCCTACCTGACGCGCAAGCCGCGTCCTCCGTTTGTTATACCGGACGAGGTGTGAGCGAAGCAGACAGGGCGAGCAGATTCGTGGCGTGGGCGGCGGTGATCCCGTCGTTCACGCCATTTTCTTGGGCAGCATTGCCGCGCGGAGGGCAGCATTTGCGGTCGATGCGGCGCCGCCCTAAGATGCGAGACTACAACAACCGTTCACGCGGAACGCAAGGACACCCGCAATGAAGCCGAACTCGCCATCGCGAAGACGTTTCCTCAAGACCACCAGTCAGGCCGCAGCCGGATTCGCCGCGACCACGGCTATTCACTCGGTGCACGCCAAGGCCGCCGGTGCGAACGAGAAGTTCGTCCTCGGCGTGATGGGCGTCAAAGGCCGAGGCCTCTTCCTCATCAATTACCTGCTCAAGCGGTCCGACGTCGAGATCGCCTACGTGTGCGATGTGGATGCCAACCGCATCCCCGCTGCGGTCAAGGCCATCAAGGGCGCCACGGGTAAGGAACCCAAGGTGGTCGGGGACTACCGCAAGATCCTCGAGGACAAGTCGGTCAATGCGCTGTTCAACGCCACGCCCGACCACTGGCACGCCCTGCCGACGATCCACGCCTGCCAGGCCGACAAGGACGTGTACGTCGAGAAGCCCGCGTCGCACAACATCTGGGAAGGCCGACAGATGGTCAACGCGGCCCGGCGGCATAAGCGGATCGTACAGGCGGGCACGCAGACCCGCTCCGCCCCGTACACGATCGCGGCCCGGGAGTACATCAAGTCCGGCAAGCTCGGCAACATCCATCTCTGCCGCGTGGTCAACATGAAGTCGCGTTCGAACATCGGTTACAAGAAGGACTGCGATCCCCCGGCCGGCGTGGACTATGACATGTGGCTCGGACCGGCACCCAAGCGCAAGTTCAACCCGAACCGATTCCACTACCACTGGCACTGGTTCTGGGAGTACTCCGGGGGCGACATCATCAACGACGGCATCCACCAGATGGACGCCGCCCGCTACCTGATCGGCAAGGACTACCCGAAGGGTTGCTCCGGCACCGGCGGCAAGTTCTTCTTCGACGACGCTCAGGAATGTCCCGACACCCAGGTCGTGACGTGGGACTACGACGACATGACCATGGTGTTCGAGCTGACGCTGTTCACGCCGTACATGTCGAAGACGCCGTGGGACTTCCGCAACACCGACGGATACCCGTACTGGCCGCAGAACGCCACGCGCGTCGAGATCTACGGCACGAAGGGGCTGATGCTCTTCGGCCGCCACGGCGGTGGGTGGCAGGTCTTCCAGAAGGACGGCAAGGTGGTGGCCGACCATCCGGGCCGGCGCCCGCTCGACCAGCACTTCGACAACTTCTTCGAATGCGTCAAGACCCGCAAGCGGCCGAACGCCGAGATCGAGGAGTGTCACCGCTCGACGCTGCTCTGTCAGCTCGGCAACATCTCGTACCGACTGAAAGGGCGCAAGCTGCGGTTCGACGGCGCGAACGAGGCGATCCTGAACGACACCGAGGCCGGCGATCACGCCAAACGCGTGGGCCGGAAGCCGTACGAGATTCCGGAGATCAAAGTGTAGGGTGGGTCAAGACGCACCCCGTTGTCCGCCGCGTCGCCACATAGCCACCAGCAGGTGGGTCTGATGACCCACCCTACGGTCCCCCTTTGGCTTTGATCCGGTAGACGTGGACGTCGAACGGTTCGTAGAGGTCGCTGAACCGCGTCGAGTCCGATTCAAGCTCGTAGGCGGTCCGGTTCTCGAACAACGGCATCACACCGGTGAGCCCATCGGGGAACTCGAACGTCACGTTCAGAACCGCGTCGTCAAGGTTGACCGTCAACAAGGCAAAACCGCCCTCAGGGTGCGGCTTGAGCAGGCAACGGACCGGTGCCTCGGTGAGCGATTCCCCTTTCACGTCGACGGTGTACCGGACCGTTTCTCCGACCGTCGGCGACAGCAGCGCCGGCGCCAGCGTGCGGATTTCCTCGTTCGTATAGGTGGCCGCCATCCACAGCGCCTTGGATTGAGCAATCTCCATCGGCCTGGCCGGTGACGGCTTCGGTCGGTTCGGAGCGGCCTCTAGATACGCCACCTGCGGATCCGGCGACATGCCCATCACGTGCCCGTCACGGCAGACATACGTATCCCAACAGAAGTAGATGATGCCGGTCGCCCCGTGAATCAGAGCGCAGTACACTTGCGCCCGCAACTGCATCGGCGTGGGCATCCGAAACGGGAAGCTCCCGTGCCCACGCACCTCGAACGCCCCGACAATGCACCAAACCGGCTTGGCCTCCTCGTTCACTAGAACAGCCAATCGCACCGAGCGATCGATGCCGGTCTTCCCATTCTCCGTGCCGATGCTCCGAGCCCGGGCCTTGCGGTTCATGATCGGGTAGTTGTCGTGGCAGGCCACGTCACCGGCCGTGTTCCACCTGCCCCACCACTGCGTGGCCGGCGGCGTGATCCACGGCACGTCGTTGATGAACACCGGCACCCCGGGCGCCGCGGCGTTGATCTTGCCCTTGTACTCGAGGAACGCCTTGAACTTCCCCTCCATGTCCTTGCCCCAGAACGATCCGGTCGGCTCGTCGTGCCAGACGTTCCCCAGCCAACTCGGATGATCCTTGAGCTTCGCGGCCTCGGCCGCCTCGACCTCGCGCATCACGACCACCTGAAGCCCGGCCAGCTTGCCGGCCTCGAGCTGCTCAGCCACGCTGCGCATCGGCCACGGCCACATCGTGTTGAAACCCGCGTCGGTCAGAACCTTGAGGTCATAGTCGTACCCGTAGATCTCGCCGAACGGGTTGCCCCAGACACCGATCTGGAAGAAAGAGCGCTCTCGATCGAACGTCATCCGCCTCCGACCTTGCTTGTCCGTGTGCGGCACGCCGTTGCGATAGACGGTCTGTACTGCGCTGATGCTTTCAATCGCCTTGAGTGCCCTCTCCGCATCCGCAGCACGAACGGCACCGGATGGAATCGCCACAACCGAAGTCAATACGCCCGAGCAGGCCGCCGCCCAACGTCTCACTTGCATGATCCTGCCTCCGAGGGGCACTGAACCGACACGTCCACACGCTCGCACGAAACGGACACGACGACGGCCGCCGCACCCGATGGGCGCCGCGGCCGCCGATAGTATCCTACAGGTGTTCAGTCCCCCCTACTTCTTCGGCGCGGGCAGCACGTGGGCGTACGGCGTGACCGCCTTGATGTTCGGTGTCACGTCGGCGTCGACGTTTCGCGCCGCCCAGGCGAGGCCGCCCAGCGTGATCGCCTGGAACATCTCGCCGGTCCACACGTTCTCGAGGTGCCCCATCGACGTGTAGAACACGCGCCCCTTCCCGTGCATGCGGGCCCACGTGGCCGGAAACGCCGGGCGCATGTAGTCCTGCCCCTCCATGCCGTAGGCCTCCTCGCGCAGGATCACGTGCAGGTCCCGTGCGAAGTTCTTCTGCGAGTACCACTCCTCGAACATATCAAAGCCCTTGCCGGACTTCTCGACGCCGGGAAAGCGAGGGCTGGTCACGGTCATGCGTGCCACCTGCTGCTTGCCGTGACTGACGAACTCACCGCCGAGCATGGCGATGAACGGATCGGGCTTCGCCTGGTTCTCCCATTGCTTGCCCTTGCTGTGGAAACTGTCGGTGGCCGCGTGGAAGCCGACGACGCCCATGCCACCGCGAATCAGCTCGAGCATCCGCGCCTTGCCGCGCGCCGTCATTCCGTCGCCGCCGCCCTGCTCCTCGGAGGATGGACCGGTCAGGTCACCGCTCGTGTAGAGCGCGAGCACGTCATACTTCTCGAAGTCGTCGGCCAGGACGACACTGCCGTTCTTCGTGCAGGTGACCTCGAAGTTGTGTTTCTTGCCCAGGTCGGTCAGCACCCGCTCGGCGAAGCTGAGCTTGCCACCCTCACGCTTGACCACAGGGTGCTCGAAGCCGCCCGACTTGGTCAGAAACAGGACGCGACGCTTCTTCCCCGACGGCGCCGCCGCGTAACCGAGGGGGAATCTGCTCAAGCCGAGCGCCGCCCCCGTCGCAATCATCATCTCTCGTCGATTCATGCCGATGTCTCCTTTGCCGAAGCTGCCGATGCGGTACACCTCATCCACCTCACCTGACAAGACATTCTGCCATGCCGCAGACGCGAACGCGAGCCCCGGCCGGCGAGGCGCCGGCCGCTACGACCCAGCCGACACGGACACCCGGGACACAGCGGGCTACTTGACCGGCTCCAGCTTGATATCATCGATGTAGAACACTGCCTTTTTCGGGGCCAGGCTGATCCAGCCGAGCCACCGGAGCTTTCGGAACTTCGCCGACCCGCACGCCAGCTTCGCGAACTTGCGTGGCCGCTTGCCGGGCACGGTAACCGCCAGGTCGTATTTGCCCGTACCATCCTTGCCCAGTCCGCATGTGATTTCGACCCGCACCCACTTCCCGTGGGGCAGGCGCATCCGCGGCTTGCCGCTCGCGTGCAACTGCCCGTCGCCCATGATCTGGATCGATGGCCCGACGCTGTACGGGTTGCGAGCATCGCGCCATTCGTGGTGCACCATCGCCCCCTTCTCGACGCGCACGGCGAACGTGAACTTCACGCGTCCGCTGTCGACGCGCGGCCGGTAGAACATGTGGGGCTGCCAAACGTGCGACAGCCCGGGCGCGTCAGTGAACTTCAGGCTCCGCTTCCCGCCGGCTGCGGCTTCGTCGGTCACTCGAATCGATGCCCCCTTCTCCTCGCCGGAAGTGAAGGCCTTCGCCGCGGGATCCCCCACCGACGTGTCCTCGAACGCGTCCTCCAGCGCTTTCGGACCGGGCGCCTCCTCGGCCAACTTGAGCGGCTTGCGCACGATCCGCTTAGGCGCCTCAACCCACTCCGGGTCGCCGTACAGCCCGACCTTGCTGACGTCGATCGGCTTGAACCCGATCTTGCTCGCCGGGCTGCCGGACTTCAGGTTGAAGTCACCTCGCTTGGCGTCCACGAACATGGGGGCGGCGAGGATCGAATTCTGATCGCGGCCTTTCGCCTGCCAGTCGGTGAACGACATGCTCGCGAAATCCGGATCGGGCGTGGACGTGTCCCAGTACAGGTTGTGATCGATCTTGTAGTTCCCGTTGCCCCAGTTGCTGCCGAAGATCTGGTCGTTGTCGCACAGCACGATGTTCCGCTCGAAGGTGAACGAGATGTGCTTCTCCTCGCGGGAGCGGATGATCTGGCCGTGCTTCGAGAACGCCAGGATGTTGTTGCGGACCATGTTCTCCTTGCCGTAGTGCTGGTGGAAGCCGCCGGTCTTCGTGTTGTAGACGACGTTGTTCTCCATCAGGACGCCGGTGCTTCCCTCGTCCGTGTAGAGCCCCCAGCCCCCGTAGGCGTACGAGTGGATGTCGTGGAAGACGTTGTTCCGGATGCGCGTCCCGGGCGAGTCACCGAGGGAGTAGATGCCGCCCATGTCACTGAGCACGCCGCGTCCAATATGGTGCACGTGGTTGAACTCGAACACGTTGTGGTTCGCCGAACTGGGCGCGTAGCCCCAGCTCCAACCGACGGAGATGCCCGAGTAGTCGAAGTCGCAGATCTCGTTGTGCGTAACCGTGTTGTAGCTGCTGCGGCCGATCCACATGCCGACGCCGGCGCGGAACACGTACCCGCCATCGTGGATGAAGCAGTTGTCGATCGTGTTGCGGAGGGCGGCCTGCGCCTCACCCTTGGGACTGGCCGTCTCTCCGATGCGCACGCCTCCGGCCCCGAGGTCGTGAACCTCGCTGTGCACGAGCCGGTTGTCCTTGCAGCCGCGCGCCCACCACAGGCCGTACTCGCCCACATGGGCCACCTCGCAGTTCTCGACGACGCAGTGCCGCGCGCCGCGCGCGTAGACGGCCGCTTCCAGCCACGACGCCGCCTGGCCGTCGGCGAAGCCCTTGTTCTTCACGAACCAGTTCGCGTGATGAAACGCCAGCCCGCGCAGGTGGATATGATCGACGAACTTGCCCGCAGCAGGATTCCCGTCGAAGCGCACGAGCTTGCGGAGGACCGGCGCGACGACGACGGCCTTGGTCATGTCCTCACCGGGCAGCGGTCGGTAGGACAGCTTGCCGGTCTTCCGCTCCAGATACCACTCGCCCGGTGCGTCCAGCGCCTCACGGTAGTTCTCGACGTGGTAGCGCTGCTTGCGCTCCCAGTAGCCGATCGGCCAGGCGGCCGGTGCGGTGAAGTGCACCGTGTGGTTGGTCTCGTCCACCGACTTGATCCAGAGCAACGGCGCTGTCCATGACTGGTAGACGAACAGATTGACGTCCTCGAGACCGTCCCACGACTTCAGGTCGCCGGCCACATACCGCATGCCCATCTTGGCCTTGCGGTTCTTGCGTTCGGCGTGCGGGTTCTTGATCTCGGGCAACGGGCCGTCGGTCCGCAGGTACCCGTCGTTCGGCGTACGAGCCCGCGTGCGGCGTTCGCCGTTGACGAAGAGCTGGTAGAAGTACCACTTCCCCGCCGCGACCTCGGGAACCTGGGCAACCCAGGTCCCGTCCGAGCCCTTCTTCCAGCCGCCGATCACGCGTCCTCCGCTGAACACCGGCTTCTCGCCGGGTTGCGCAGCGTAGAGCACAGGACCGTCTTGCGTGCCGGAGTCCTCCGGCGAGAAGACGATCGGCGCACTCAGCGTGTACGTTCCGCCGCGTATGAGCACGCGGGATGACTTCTTGCCGTCCGCCTTTGCCCGGGCCGCGCGCACCGCGTCCCGGGCACGCGTGATCGTGGCGAACGGACCGTTCGTGCCGGCGGCGTTCGGAGCGGGCAGAGTACCCGACCAGTTGTCCCGACCGTTCGTGGCCACGTAGAAGTCGGCCTTCGCCGCTCCGGCAGCAAGAGCGGGGACAGCGGACAGGCAGAAGCACAGGCAGATCAGAGCTCTTGCGCATGGTTTCATCGTAAAGACCTCCGTTGAACGGATCGCTTGAAAGACGGCGGATGTTCTGCCCGCGCACGACCGCGGCAGAGCGCTACCACAGCCCTTTAATACTGGAACACACTTGTGAAGGGTAGTGGTCGGTCGAATACGACACTGCTGATCGGCACCGACGGCGGCGCCCGTTTCCGCTCACGCAGGCGCAGCCGCCACGGGCGTCCGCTTGCGAGCGTGCCTCCGGCCCCCGATATCCCGCGCCAACCGGCCGCTAGTGTGGTGTCTCAGAGTTGGCGAGGCTTATCTGATCCGAACCGCGCCCGTTAGGAAGCGGCCGCGGTAAGGCGAAGCATTGCCGCTCCCTCACGGTCGCGGTTCGGAAAAAATGCAGTCTGCCCGAGACACTACACTAGCGCCGGTGGTAGCGGCGCCGCAACGTCACGTTCAGACCTGCCCACCCGACGAGCAATGCCCCGTAGCCGACCACGCCCACGGGCCCGCACATACCGCACAGCGGCGTGAGGCCCGGAGCCCCAGGATCGGCGGGGTTTGCGACCACAACGGCTACGAGGGCCGTAGCCACCCCTCCGCGACCGTCACTCACGGTCACCTCGAACTGGAGGAGACTGTCGTCGGCCGAGACGAACGCGGGAGCCGTGAAGCTCGCCACCGCCGCATCCGCAGTCCCGAGTGCAACCGGGGTTCCGGCCAGTTGCCGCCAGATGAATGCGAGCACGTCCCCGTCGGGGTCACTACTGCCCCCCGCATCCAGCGTGACCACGGTCCCTTCCGCAACCAGGTCATCGCTGGCTGCCGCGACGGCGGACGGAGGCTGGTTGACCGTCACACCCGTACCAGGAACCGTAACGGTAACGGCCACTGTGTCCGTCCCGCCGTGCCCATCGGAGACCGTGAGCTGGATGGTGAGGACCTTGTCCATCGGCCCGGCCATCGGAGCCGTGAAGGTGGCCACGGCCTGGCTTGCGTTCACAATGCTGACGATCTCCCCCACGGTCTGCGTCCAACTGAACGTGAGCGCGTCGCCGTCGGCATCACTGCTGCTGCGGCCGTCGAGCGTTACCTGGCCGCCACCGACGGACATGGTCGGAGACGCCACCGCGACGGCAACCGGATCGGTGTTGACGGGCGTCTCCACGGTGATGGCAACCGTGTCTGTGTCCGTCTTGTCGTCGGCATCGGTCACCGTGAGCGTGATGGTATGCACGTCCTCAGCCACCGTGTTGTCCACCGTCAGCGTAACCGTCGGTCCCACCCCGGTGGCGATCTCGGTCCCGTCCTCGCTCCAGGAGTACGAAAGACCGGTGCCCGCGCTGGCCGAACCGTCAAGCGTCACTTCCACCGTGGTAGCACGGGCGTCGTTGTTCACTGTCTGAGCGAGCCCGGCATCGGCCGTCGGCCCTCCGTCGCCGGGGTCTGGCGGGTCTTCGGCACCGAACTCGTACGCCCCCATGTCAACGGTGTCGTTGGCGATACGGAGCTTCCCGTCGAGGTCCAGCGACAGCGGCTCGAGCCGATCGCCGTCGCCGTCCAGGTCCGCCTCGTCGGCAGGCAACGCGTCGTCGCTACCCACATCGATACACGGTGAGCCGGTGTCCAACCGCAGGTCGGCATCCACGAAGAGCGGATCGCTGCCGACGTTGCCGGCGCCGGCGAGGCTTGTCAGACCCTGAATGCACGAAGTCGCCACGGACAGCGAACCGGCACCCACCGAGTGGATTTGCGCGGATTCATCGCTGCCGCCCACGTCGTCGTTGTCCCATAGAACACAGTTGTCAAGGGTCAGGTCGCTGTTCTCGCTGTAGATGCCGCCGCCCAACCCGCCGAGCCCCGGCGCCGTGTTCGTGCTGAACGTGCAGTTGTCCAGCTCGGCATCACTGTCGTCGGTGTACGCGGCGCCGCCACCTTGTTTGGCAGTGTTGCCGCTGAGAACACAGTTGGCCAATCGCGGACCGCTCGCGTCGCTGTACAGGCCGCCGCCCATCGCCCCGGCCGCGGTGTTGTCGGCGAGGACGCAGCTCACCAGGCTCGGACTGGCGCCGTTGCGACCGAAAAGGCCGCCGCCACCGGAGGTGGCCGCGTTGTCTGTGAACGTGCAGTTGGCCACCAACGGGCTCGCATCATCGACGAACATGCCCCCACCGAAGTCGTCATCTCCGCCGCCGTTCGCGTTTCCGCCGGTAATGGTGAATCCGTCGAGCACGGCCCCGCTCGAAACGCCAACGGCCGTAACGACGTGGAAGCTGTTGTCTGACGCATCCCCGCCCGTACCGATGTCACCACTCAGTACGCATACGTTGGCGCTCGGATCCCGAGCCCCGGCGGACGTCTCGTCTCCCGCAAACCCACCCAGGATCGCCACACCTTCCGGCAGCTCCATGGTGTCTGCGCGCTGCGTGCCGGGCACGTAGGTGCCGGCCGCGACCCAGATCTCGGGCACGGCTGCGCGCTGCACGTCCACGTCGGCGAGCGCCGCCTGCAGCTCGTTGTATGCGGTGGCCCAGGTCGTCCCGTCGCCACCGGCGGCTGCGTCCGCATCGACGAATCGCTGTGGGCCGAACTCGAATGCCCCCATGTCGACCACACCCTCAGGAACCGACCCGAGCTCACCGATGTCGATCGTGTTCGGATCGTCCACGAACCGCGCCTTCCGGGCGGCATCCAGGGCTGTCGGCTCCGCCACGTCGCCGTCATCGTCGAGATCGGCGATGTCGGCAGGGACGGCATCGTTGTCTCCCGCATCGATGCACGGGGAATCGTCAGCCAGCCGAACGCCCGAATCCGCGAAGGACGGATCATCGCCGATGTTGTCGTTGCCGATGAACCAGAGGAGCCCTTCGACACAGGAGAATGCAACATCCGGTGTGCCACTGGCGGTGTGGATCTGAGCAGACTCGTCAGATCCGCCGGCGTCGGTGTTGCCCCACAGGATGCAGTTTCTGAGCACCGGATTGCTGCTGTCGTTGCACAGCCCGCCGCCGTTGCCGCCGGCCACGTTGCCGGCGAGCGTGCAGTTCGTCAGCACCGGGTCACTCGCGTTGTTGAAGATCGCACCGCCGTCGGCATCGGACGTGTTATCCTGGAACACGGTGTTGACGAGCTGCGGTGCGCTGTCGTCGTTGACCAGACCCCCACCGAGGTTGGCCGTGTTCCCGATGAGCGCACAGTTCACGAGGGTGAGGTTGTTGTCGTTCGCGTTGAAAATGCCGCCGCCCGCAGCGTGGGCGACGTTGGCCTCCACAACGCAGTTGACGAGCGTCGGGCTGCCGCCGTCGTTGTACACGCCGGCCCCGCGGTCGCGGGGCTCCGTGCCGTTCGCATTGCCGCCGGTAATGACGAAACCGTCGAGGACTGCTGTTGCGTCCGTACCGCTGCCGGTGACAACCTGGTAGCTGTTCTCAGTATTGTTGGCCGCGTCGGCGGCGTCATCGGCGTTGAGATCGCCGCTCAGGATGGTCCGGTTCAACGCAGGATTGCGGTACTCCAGAAGGAACTCGCCTTTGGGGAATCCCGGCGAACCGGCACCGCCGAAGCCGCCGTAGATCATGATGCCGTTCACGAGCTGGAACGTATCGTTCCGATTGCCGCCCGCGTTCGTCGGCGTGTAGATCCCCGCCGCGACCCAGATCTGGTCGTCTGCTTCCGCCGCTGCCAGCGCGTCCTGCAAGTCGGTGTAGGCATCCACCCAACTCGTGCCCACATTCGCTCCGGTCGCGTCAGCGTCCACGTACAGAATACCGTCACACTCGTCCGGGACGCCGTTCTCGTTGAAGTCCGCGGCGACCCCCGAGGCGATGTCCAGGGCGTCCGAGAACCCGTTCTCGTTGCAGTCGGGTGCCTGTGGATGGGGCAGATCCTCCGGCGTGACGACCACCTCCGTAGTGAGCTTGAACGGCTTGCCGGGCAGGGCATCGTACACGAGTTCGACGAAGAAGGCGGTCCACTGACCCACCGGCGGCTGCGCGACCTGCCCGATGTACACACCGGCCCCTTGGTCGGTCAGAGAGGAATCCGTCCACGTGTTCAGTCCGATGAAGCTGCGGACATCGGGGTCAGTGTCGTCGGTGGCCTGCCAGAGGTTGACCTCCGTGGGCGGTGCGGCGGGGTCGGTCTGCACGCGAATCGAGCGATCCGCCTGGACCTCCCACGCGAACTCCGGACGGTCCAGGCTCCCGTCCAGGACCGATGCGTAGAAGACACCCAGGGCGTCCGGCGCGTACGAACCGCCCAGGCCATGGTCGGTGTTGGGTTCATAGCGAAGGTACTTCTCCCCCGGCAGATCGTCGAAGTAGAACTGCGCCGAGTCCGGTGGGAAGAACTGGTCGCCGGTCGAGTTGATCATGAGCTTGGGTATGGATGCGAACCGGCCGCGGTACTCGTACGGATCGACGATGCTCAGCAGGGCCTGCCCCTCGGGCGTCGCCAGCCGCGAGAAGACATTCAGGTCCTCGTAGTCATGGACTGCGTCGGAATAGAAGCCATACGCGCTGAAATGATGCTCCATCTGCAAGTCCATGTTGAGCACATCGATCACCATCGGCGCGATGGCAACCACCCGTTCGTCCACCGCCGCCGTGAGCCAGGTCGTCCAGCCACGCTTGGATGCGCCGCTGACCACGAACTCGTCAACCGTTAGAGAGCCGCCCTCCGGCGTGAGCAGGTAGGTCTCCGCGGTATCCATCGCCCGCACGGCCGATTTGACCATCGGCAGCAACAGCGGCCACGTCTCATCGCCGGTGCTCAAGTACTTGTCGAAGGTGTAGGCGATGATCTCGTCCTCTTCACGAGGTATGCCATCGTCCGTAAACTTAAGCGGCTGGTTGGGCACTGTGGGCAGGATCGCGACGACGCTCTCGGTGTCGACAGCCAGGGCGGCGATCGCTGCGACGTCCGGGTGGGCCAGATCGGAAGCATCCGGCACCCCTCCCCCGTTGTTTCCGCCGGTCACCCAGAGCAAGGCCGTCTCGTGGCTCACGGTGTCCGGAACGAGGAGCACCAGGTAGTGTTGCCACTCCGTGCGGTCGACCTCGCTCGGCAGACGCCAGGTTTGGGAAGTCATGTCCAGAACATGTGCCGTGAAGCCGGGCTGGTCGATCTCGCCCACCTTTGAGTAAGCGTACGTCGCATCCGGTGCGGCCACATAGGCATCCAGTGCGGGCGGTCCGTCCAGGACGTACCCAATGATCGGGTCGGCGGTGTCCGTCGCCCACTCACAGTCGGGGGACAGCTCGCCGCTTGCTTCCAGCGAAAACGATACGTTCAGGGTCTTACCTATCCCGATAATCGACTCGCTCGTGTCGTTCTTGTTCTTCATGAAGCCGCGGAACGGCGCGACCATCTCCAGTTCGCGCTTGTCGCCCGAGCGGGCCTGGACGATGATGCCTTGGTAGACCGGCCCCTTGTCCACGACCCAGGTGATGCTCGCATCGCCGTCGACGTAGGGGTACGGGGAGAGGTTGCAGTTCAGCCCGGTCGTGGCGTCATCCCACCAAACCCACTGCGAGTAGTAGTCGTAGGAACCAGGCAAGACGTCGAGGACGCCCATGCACTGGTCGGCCTCAGCCGCTGCGAGTTCCGCGCCGTCAACGGCTCCGTGGTTCAGGTAGTGGCCGGTGTTGAACGCGTCGTCGTAGAACTCGATCTCCATGTTCATGTCGTACCCGTCGGAGGTCGGGTAGTAGCCGCCCTCATGCAGCGGGTAGCCCGTGGTCGAGCTGTCGTCGACGTCAATGGTGACGATCACGTAGTAGCGGCCCGCCGCGGTCGTGCCGCAGCCGGTGGAGTCGCCGCTTGCATTCGTCCGCCCGATCTCGCCGTCAGCTCGAAAATAGGCGTACAAGTTCTCGGCATCGTGTGTGAACTTGAACTCGAGAAGGTCGACGTCAGGATGGTTGACCGCCGTTGGGACGTCGCCCGGCTGATCGTGATCAGTGTCGTGCACATCGGGGATACCATCATGAAGAATAGTGCCGCCCGCGTTCGCGTTCGGGTCGGAATGTGACGGCACCGAAGCCCAGTCGCTGAAATCCCCGTCGATTGTAATCCAGCTCGGGGCGTCCGCAGATGCGGGTCCTGCCAACATGGCCGCCCAACCCGCGGTCACCAGTCCGATCGTCAGTGCTCTGTTCAGCATGGTCTCACTCCTGTGATTTCCTACCCCCCGTTGCGCAGGCGTTCCGTCCCGAGCGGTCACGCCTGATCCACCCGTCGATACACGATTTCCATCCCATCCAGATCATGGTCAGTTCTTGGTGCGTCCAATGCCGGGCGCCACGCGCACTCGCGGAGGATCAAGCTGCTGTCCAGCCGCGCACCTCTCAGGCGGCGGGCCCCAGACCCGACGCCCTCTCGGCCGGATGCGTCGTCGTGATCATACCCCTCGCTTCCGTCATTCTCGCACGCACCAGGAGGCAAAGCAAGGGCAACGGCCGGAAGTTCCGTCGCGGACAGACGATACGTCCGATAGCCGCCGCCCGATCGCCAAACTTCCGTGGCTGCCGGCCGCGATCGTCGACGAGCCGTAACGGTGTGCCCCTCACATTGACGTACGACGGCCCGACAGCCCGACGTACAGAGCCGCAAAGAGAGATGGATCGCCCCGGAGAGCGCGGCCCGACAGATCGGAAGCGCCGTATTCCGCCGCGTCACGAGGCCTGCCGTGTACGACGCATGCCCGATCCGACGGCTCAGTCCGTCGCCAAGCCGACCGTTTCCTGCAGCAGGAGGGCACTGTCCTGAAAGCCGATGGGGAAGATTGAGACGTCCAGCGGGGCCAATCCGAAGATCTGCTCATCGAGCAGGGTCTCGGCGACCCCCGTCGTATCCATGAGGAAATCCGGGTCGGCCACGTGGTTCAAGCCGAGCAGGTGCCCGGCTTCGTGGGCCGCGACGTTGCCGATGGCGAGCCCCAGCGACTCGGCACTCGGGAGCGAGGAGAAGACGCCCGAACTGAACGCCTCCGTGTACACGACGGCCTCGTCATCCGGATCTCCGTTGTACAGGTCAACCGCCTGGGCCTCGCCGAAGATCCTCGCCGAGAAGCCGCCGAACAGCACGCGTGAGAACGTACCGTCCGCCGGCAAGTCGTGGTCATCCGTGTTCAGAACGAGCACGTCGAACGGGGCGAAGCTCTCCACTACGGTGCTGATGATCGCATCCTTCATCGCGTCCGTGCTCCCGGCCAGACTGCTGTGTATGTCCCCGGCGTCGAAAGCATCGACCGTCTTCGCCCGACCACTGAGCAGGACAATCGAGCCGCCGTCAAAGTCGAGAAGCAGCGTCTGGGCCGCCGGCGCCGGGACGTCCCCCTCTCGCGTGATCCGGACGGAGACCACGTACGCCCCGGTGCCGCTCACGGCCGCCACACCCAGGTAGTACGGATCGCCGTTATGCCGAGCGATCACCGCCAGCGCCGAATCGAGATCGAGGCTGTCGTAGTCCCGGTCGTCGTTCTCGACGACGAGTCGGCTCTGGTCGTCGAACACCGCGGCCATCGGATCGAGCGACCCGTTCTGAGCCGTCACGTCGACCGTGATCCGATCTCCGCCTGTGATCGGCCCCAGACTGTACACGTCCACGTCGTCGGATGGACTCAACAGGGCCGACACCGTCGCCCCTCCGCCCGCATTGAACGTCAGCACAATCGCCTCGGAGAAGGAATCCCCGGAACCGTCGTCGGCCGCGGTAATCTGCGGGCTGGACGTGTCCGTTGCGTCTACAGTCCCGTCTGACGCGACCGGCAACAGGGCGATCTCGCACCCCGCCGCCACAGACAGCAGCGTCACCGAGAGAAGCCAATACCGGCACCATTTATCGTTCATCAGCGAGAAGCCAGAAGGAATCCTGTCGAACCCCATTCGAACCACCTATCGAGAACATACACCGAGTGTTGTATCGACTGCAAAACTTGCAGGCATGACCGGACCGCCGGCCCTCGTCAACCGCGAACGCGATCCTGTCCGAACGCGTCTGTACCGGGCGCATTTGGGTGACGAACCGGATGCTGGTAGAGTCTTCCGGGGGCGGAACCCCAGGAAACGCGAAGACGCATGTGCGCAGCGGCCGACGGCGATACCGAACGGGACACGATGCCGGAACTGGTCTCGATCAGCGGCCTGACCGTACGGTACGGGCGGACGGTGGCGGTTCGCGATCTCTCGTTCCGTCTGTCGGCGGGCCGGCTGCTCGGGCTCGTCGGGCCGAACGGCGCGGGCAAGACGACGCTGCTGCGAGCCATTGCCGGGCTGCAGCCGACAGCGGCGGGCTTCGTGCACATCATGGGCCGGCGTGTGGATGCGGCCGGAGACGAATGGGCCGTCCGCCGCCGCATTGGTTTCGCCCCCGACAACCCGCCTGTCTATCCGGAACTCACCGTCGAGCGGTTCCTGACCTTCATAGGCCGGGCCTACGACCTCCCGCTCGATCTTGTCGGGGAGCGCATCGACTTCTGGCTCGAGCAGCTCAGACTGGCCGACCGACGGAGCTCGCCGATACGCTCGCTGTCGCGCGGGATGCGTCAGCGTGTGGCCATCGCACGGTCGCTCCTGCCCGACCCGACCGTGATCCTACTCGACGAGCCGACCGCCGGCCTCCGCCCCCCCGGGCGCGTCGAGTTCCCGAGGCAGCTCCGCTCACTCCGCGCCCAGGGCAAGCCGCTG
>CAYMME010000178.1:0-16244 GCA_964391465.1 uncultured Planctomycetales bacterium | reverse complement strand
TGCTGATGCTCGGGCGCGTGCGCGCGTACTTCTCCCAGTAGTCGAATCACTCCTGGACGTCGCCGGCGGCAGGTCCGAACGCGGAGTGGTACTCTTGCACGATATCGTCGATATCCAGCTCGGGATTCCACAGTAGGCGGTAGTGCATGTAGGCCATGGGGCCGTGGACCGCCCAGTCAAAGGAGTAGGCGTCAAAGGACGCACCGATCATCCCGTGCTTGTAGGCGTGTCTGATGAACTCTCCCGACTGCCTGGTGGTGATGTTGGGCGTCACGTAGTGGTTGAGCAGATAGTTCGGCCGGTAGAACATGGTGATGCCGGTGTCGGCCCAGCCGAGCAACTGTTGGCGGGTCCACCGGTCTTCCTCTGGGCTCATGGGATACCAGCCGTTCCATCCGCCGTAGACGACGACTTCGCCGTAGATGTTCTTGTTGAGCCGGATGCCGGTCAGGGGGGCGGGGAAGGTCGTGCCATAGACGTAGCCGGTCACCTTGACGTTGGGGTTGCGCTTGACGGCTCTCTCGCAGATGTCTTTCCAGAAGCGAGCGTAGCGGCCGGCCATGGCATGGGGTTCGCAGTGGTATTCGCGTACCATCCAGGGCACGTCCTTCGGCTGTGGGCCGTCCCACGCCATGCATACGGCACACTCACAATAGCGACCGTCCGCGTCTCCCAGAGTCAGCACGTCACTGCCGTCCCACGCCTCGTTCACGATGAAGTCGCGCAGTTCTTCATTGGACACGCACAGGTTGGTGTAGGGGCCGGCTCGGCCAGTGTCGCCGCGTTTGCCATCCACGAGCGCAAACCAGTCGGGATGGTCTTGGCCGTATTCCTTCCACCAGTCCGCAATGCCGGCGACGAGATGCGTGTTTCGGGGAACGCGAACCGGTTCGATAGGGGTGACCCGCCGGTGGCGGCGCAGGTACACGTGCATGGCGAGTCCGTAGGCGTGCCCCGCTTCTTCGGTGGGGAAGATGAGGTTCCTGAGGATCTCCTCCGAGATGCGCGTGAACCCGCCAGGTTGTGGTTTCCTCTTGCGGTCGTACATGACCCCGGACAGGTGGATATGGCGCAAATCCCAGCCGCCGAGATTGCGATAGAGCAACCGCGGCTTGACCGTCTTGTCGAGATGGGGAATCTCGATGGTGTGGGTACGGGGCACGTAGGTTCCCAGTTCGCCGGGCCAGAGCCAGCGCACCCCCAGATAGCGCTCCAGGACCTCGTACACGCCGAACAGCGTGCCGCTGTGCACGCATTCGCCGCTCAGGGGGTTCCAGGGCTCACCGTGGGGACGTGTTCCTTTGTATTCCTCGCGGCGCATCTCCTTGCCGAGGATGTACAGGTCGTTACCGACGGTGCGCAGGACGTATTCCTCGATATCGAGGGGGTTCGGGTCGATGCCTTGGGCCAGTGCCGCCTTGGTAGTGCCGACGAAGATGCGCGTGGGATATCCCTGCGGGATGGCGGTCTCAACGGATACAGGCAAGCGCTGTCCGGTCGCCTTCTTTACGTGGGCAACCAACTCCTCTACCGCGTAGGCGGCCACCGGGGATGGCTTGACTGCGGTGACAATCGCGGCACGGACCTTGCCGTCGCGCACGATGCCAACTTGACCGAAGGCCGTCACACCCGTGCAGAGGATGGCGAGACCGCAGCTTACGATACTCAGCAGACGCATGATGCTACTCCTTGAACTGGAGACTGAAGAGGTCCGCGTGTTGGAGGGCAAAACGGAGGCGTACGGGGCGGCCGGCATGCGGTCCAGGAGTCACGCCCGATTTCCAGGTGACCGGCTGTTCGATGGCGTCGCCGCGCAGCGCGACGCAGTCGGCGAGGGCCAGGCCGTCGAGGGGTCGGCCGTCGCTGCCCTGGAGTTCGACCCGCACGCGGCCGTGGCGAAACGGCCAGGCGATGTAGTTGATGACGAGCTGGTTGCCGTTGAATGTGAGGGGCGGGGTCACCACCGAGCCGCCCTCCAGCCCGGCCCGCACCGACACGAAGCCGTCGACACGATAAGTGAAGCGCCGTAATCGCTTCTCCCCTTCCTTGTAGCCTTCGGTCGCGTAGACGAAGAACTCGCGATCGTTGCCTCGGACGAGACCGTGCGCCATGAAGTTGCTGCGGTTGCCGTCGCGGCCTTCGGAGGCCTCGCGGGGGATCAAGGCCTCCGGCCAGAGCCGGAACGAACGCCCTCCGTCGCGGCTGGCCATGAAGAGAGGATTGGTCTCGGCGCTCTCCGCCGAGAACAGGGCAACGATCTCCGTCGGGAAGCCGATGAGAATGTGCGGCGCGCGTTCGTAGGGGAGCACAGCGTTTGTGTATAGGTTTCTGTCGTGGTCTCCCGGATCCTGGTCGTACGCCACGAAGACGGGATCCGTCCAATGCACAAAATCGTCCGAGGTGCAGATCCTGATGTCGCGAACATATCCGTAGGCGCTGAGGCGGATGCGCTCGGTGTCTCGCTCTGCGGGGTCCACGGTCTCCAGCCATCTGTCGTACTGCTTCTTGGGCGGGGCATTCCAAAGTGGTTTCTCTGCGGTTCCCCATCTCACATCTCTCACGAAGGCGACGTACCGGCCTCTCGTCGCATCCCAGAACGCGAGGTTCTGGGAATCAAATCGGCCCCTGGTGATGACGGGCTTTTCGCTCATGAGATTCCAGTGGATGCCATCCGGCGACTTGAAGGGATACATCCCGTAATCGCTTCGGGTTTCGGCGATCTGGCACGTTCCCCTGCAGCCGCGCACCAGGGCTTTGTATCGGGCGCCCGGTTTGGCGTTCGGGTTCGTGTCCTTGAAGGGCACCATGTCTCCCCGCCATCCGAGGCCCGTTTCGAAACCCAGGCGTCCGCGCCATTCCTGCGTGGCGAGGAACTTCCTGCCGTCGCCGCCGAGCACGATGTTGTTCTCGGCCGAACCGTCGTACGCGAAGAGGCCGAGCTTGGGCTTGGTCCAGTGGATGCCGTCCTTGCTTTCGGCATAGCACATGGGTTCCCCGCGCGCTTGCGCGCCCGTGCCGTGGTGGAAGCCCCGGTAGTACATTCGGTAGAGGTCACCGTCGCGTAACACCGCGAAGTAGCCCATGTCGCCGCTTTCCCACGGCTTGCCGTTGGTGAGGGCAACCTCCCTGCCCTTGGGCTTGTGCAGATGAAGCCGGGCGTCTCCCTCGATGCGATCAATGAGATGGCCGTCAATGAACAACTCGAGCCGCCCGCCGATGTCCACGGGTCTCTCTCCCGCGCTAGGGACTTGTTCGGCACCGGGTGCGCCTGCGAACGCGACACCGGCCGAGAGGAGGAGCACGGCCGCGAGCCGTCTTGGTGCCGGTGCGCCCGTTAGCCTTTGCGTCTCAATCGTAGTCATGGTAGTCAGTATACTCCGGTGTTTGCCTTCGTGGCCTCAATCGACATGCACGAAACGAAGGTCCCCTGCCCGCCCTTTTTCGCTGAGAGCGGCATCATAGGCGACTTTCCGAAGACGTGTTCCCCGAACCGTGAGCGCAAAGCGTTCTGCTTTCTCCTTGTCTTCCACCCCTCAGGCGCGCTGCCGGCCGGCGTTGTCGGGACGAGCGAGCCGGGGCCCTTCATCACGTTCGCCGAAAACTACACCGTCGGGCGCGGATACGGACGCGACACGACGAGGTCGGCGTAGCGGTCGGCCAGGGTATCGAGTTGTTCGACACCCTCAAGCTTCGCGAGGGCGTCGGCGGGCAGGCGCGACTTGCCGATCCGGGCTCCGACGATCGCGCCGGTCATTGCGGCGATGGTGTCGGTGTCACCACCCAGTTCGATCGCGGCACTGACGGCAGCGTCGTAGTCTTCGGGAAAGCGCGCGGACAGATACACCGCAGTGGGAGCTGAATGGAGGGCCATCACCCCGCTTCCCAATGCTCGGGCCACACGACGCGGGCTGTGCTCGTCGCTCATGAGGGCAAGGGCAGTCTGGAACTTCTCGCGGTACACCGGCACGACCGTGTATTGCTCGAGCGATTCGAGCACGGCGGCGCCGCCGGCCTCGGGTTCGCGGAATGCCATGGCCGCGGCGTACGCCACGACGACGGCGCCCTCCATGCCGACGCGATGCGCATGCGTGACCTCGGCCTGACGTTCGGCGACGGCTCGGAGAACGCTCGGGTCGTGCGCGTGCAGGGGTCCGACCGGGGCGGCCCGCATGGCACCTCCGTTCCCGAGCGAGCCCTCGGGGAACGCGCTGCGGTTGGCTTCGCGCCACGGCCGTCCGCGTTTGACTTCCGAAAGGAACCGGCCCGTCCCGTGCCCGTATCCGCGCCCGACGGTGTAGTTCTCGGCAAACCGCGCGGCGAGGAACTCCGGATCGACGGACGGGTCGTGCAGAAGGCTCTCGACCAACCCGATCATCATCTCCGCGTCGTCGGTGTAGCTCAGCGGCTCACCCCGCCACAGCCGGTAGAGCCCGGTGACTACCGTGCCGAGGACACCGCCCTCGTACGGGGCGCCCAGCGCGTCACCCAACGCAAGGCCCAGCACGCACCCGGCAGCACGATCGTGAATGGCGTTGCGATCCATCGACGTATTCAACACGCTTCGGTACGAGGTCACAAGCACGAACCGACGGACGATGCAGGCAGTGCAGCCGTCTGCACGCGAGCGTCAGTTGATCAGCAACCAGGCGATACCGACGAAGCACAAGACGGCCAGAGTGGACGCAAGCAGGAAGGTCCAGTTGATGCGTCGGCGACGGCGCGCGCGCCCGGCTTGCACGCCGGGCGTGAGACGCATCGGCGACGAGGGGCCGGGGAGCTTGCGGACCTCTTCGGCCAAGGCAGCATGGGGCCACCGAAACCGCAGCGTCCACGAGCCGATCCGGATGAGGTCACCGTCGCACAGCGGCTGGTCACGACCGACGCCCTGAAACTCGGTCTGCTCCGGCGGCCGGCGCCAGAACGTGCCGTTGGTCGAGTAGTCGCGAAGGACCGGTTGGCCGGCGGGCCATTCGATGGAAGCGTGGCGACGGGAGATCTGATCGCCCGGGTCCGAGAGGGCCACGTCGCATTCGGTCTTGCGACGCCCGATGGTCAGGGCGTGGCCGACGGACATCGGAAAGCGGCCACCCCCATCGTCGTCGACGAACTCGAGGTAGGGATCGGTCCAGCCGGGCTCGTCGGTCACATCGAAGAGGCGGTCAAGGCGGCGTTCGAGCACGGCGGTCTGGTAGGTCGTCCGGCTGGCGGGCACAACGCGGACGTGGCCGGCCGAGAGGACGCACCAGTGCCCGACGGGAACGCTGACCGGGGCCGGGCTGGAACCATCGAGGCAGGTCACGTGGACGGCGTCGCCGTCGATGCGAACCTCGAGCCATTTGCCTGGGATGCGGTCGTCGTTGACCCGGCCGGTGCAGTCGGGGCCGGACCCGACCAGGCCGCCGGGAAGCGGGAGGTCGATGGTGCGCGTCTGGGCATCGGGCAAACGAAGCTCGAGTTGGTAGATGGACGCCGGCACACTCAAGAACCTGTGCACACCCCGGGCTGCGGGCGCCGGGTGAGGCAGGACCCCTGAACGACTCACCCGGTCGACGCACATCCCGCAACAAAGGGGTGACCCTCAGCCTACGGCGCGGCGTCGGAGCGTTCAAGCCGGCGGCTCGACCGCCCCACCGGGGCCTCGTCGGCTCGCGCGCGGGGCTCGCGGCGGCGCTGATCGGCCCGGTCGTCGGGTTCGTCGGGCCGGCAGGGAGCGGACGGGTCGTGCTCGCGTCGCGGAGGGCGCGGTGCGGCGTGGCCGGGTCGGTGCGGCGACCGGGCGGGTGCGGAGACCGTAACCGTGATGCTTCGCATCTGATCCTCGGTGAGCCGACGCAACATGGCATCCGCCAAGCGGGTCGGGGCTTTTCCGGCCAAGCGGGTGGCGCGAATGAGGAAGACGCCCTTCCGCTGGTCGTCCAGCCCGTCGAACTCTTCGAGTCTCACTTGGCGATAGGCATCGCGAAGGCAGGCGCGCAGCCGGGCGTCAATGGGTGCATCGAGACCGTCGACGGCACGACGGGCGGCCTCCCGAAGGACGTGGTATTGCCGGTCGCCGTCGAGACGACAGGCCACGCCGCGGACGAGGAACTGCTCGCACCGGGCGACCGTGCTGCTGGCGGCGTGAAGGTCGCGAGCGATCTGCCGCAACGGCGCTCGGTATTCCGGCTCAATGACCGTGAGTCGCTCGGTCACGATGCGGTCGGCGAGTTCGGCCGAACCAGCGCGATGCCGTCTCCGCTTCCACTCGGCAGCCGCGGCACGAACGGCGTCGGCGTACTTCTGCCCCAGGCACTGTCGGATGGTCGGCGTCACCGGCTCCGACGCGGGGATCGCCTTTGCCGGCAGATGGACCTCATACGCACCGAGGGAGACAAGGACGGGCGGATTCGATGCCGGCCCGGCCTCCGCGGATTCGGCCACCGAGTGCTGCCGAGCCACGCGGCGGCGGACGGTGGCCGGGACGTGGAGCGTCGAGAACCGCTCGTGCAGGGCTTGGGCAATTGCGAAGCGGATGCGCGGCACGGCAAACGCGGCGAATGGCCCGTGCCGGGCCGGCACGTGGCGCATCGCGGCGTCGATCAACGCGAGGACGCCCTCCTGGAAGAGATCGTCGGCCTCACGCTCACGTGTTGGACAGGCCGGTGGATGGACATGACGGGAGAGATGGAGGCGCACGAGGCCGATGTGCTGCTCCACGAGCGCCCTCTGTTGATCTGTCAGATGCACGGGGGACCTCCAATCGTTCAGGGCCGGGCTCGGGACCGTCGCAGAATGACCCGAACATATACCGAACATACGACGATGTCAACCTGCTTCTTTCGTTAGTCGAAACTGACTGAGGAGCGGGGTCATCTGAGCCGCCGCTCCACGGCGAGCGCCCGAACCTCGGAGGAAGGTCACGGGCTTGGCGCCCGGCCGCGAGCGCACGGAGGATGGAACGCGAGTGTCGGAATCATGCCTCGGCAATCGGCTCGGCTCGCGCGGCGAGAGTAACCCGCCGCCGCCCGGGAGCGAGTGTCCACCCGGCCCCCCCATGCGTTGGTATGTGGGCGGCCCAACCAAACCGCCGGAGAGAAGTCTAACCAGAGGGCGAAGGCTCGGCGTCAGGGAATGGGCGATTCCCGCGCGGACGGTTTGCAATGAACGGAGTTATCGGGCATGATACGCGCGGCAATGCAGGAGGGCAGCCCGGCCCACCGCCATGCGTTGCCCGGCGCATCTCGCGGTTATATCATATAGGCGGTGGACGAATTGCCGGGGCGGCGTGGTCGAGAGGATTAGTGGACAGACACCGAGCATGGATGAGTAGGTGTGGGTTCGGCGCCCTGATCTTCCTTCTGGAGAGTGCGGTGGCGTCGGCCGCAACGGCAGGGAAGCTTGCCCTTCCCGTCGGACTCGTCGCGCCCGGGGCGGCGACGCAGCCGGCACTGAGCGCCACCGAGAAGGCATTCCTCGACGCCCTGACCGCAGGCAAGGAAGATCCGGTAGCGCTGAGCCCAAAGGCCCAGACGCTTCTGGTGAGCAAGAGCCCGGCCGCGACCGCGGCGCTGGCCAACCTGCTGGCCAGCGCGGGCGCGCCCGCGACGCGCATCGCGATCTGCGAGGCAATCGCCAACCGTCCTGAAGGCAGTGTGATCACCTCGGCCGATCAGTACGTAGCTCCGTTGATAACCCTGCTCGGCACTGATAACGAAGCGCTGCGCAATGCGGCGGTCTCGGCACTGGGTCGGTATCGATCGCACGACGTACCGAAGAAGCTCGGCCAAGCCGCGAGTGATCCGAAGCAACCGCTACCGCAGCGGTTGGCGGCGCTTGATGCCTTGTCGCGCATCAACCACGAGGACGCCATCACGGCTCTGCTTCCACTCGTGGGCGACAAGACCTCCGCGATCCAGCAGCAGGCGCTTCGCGCCCTGCAGCAGAGCACCGATCAGTCGACGGGCGCCGACGTTGCCGCGTGGCAGGCGTGGTGGAAACAGAACCGAGGCGCTTGGGCCTATCAGAGAATCGAGCGTCTGGAGAAGGCGCTGGCGGACTATGAGCAGACGGTGGCGCGGCTGCGGGGGGAACTCACAACCGCGAATCGGGCCCTGTACACGAACACGCCCAATGGCAAGAAGCAGGCGCTGCACGTTTCGTGGTTCCAGCACAGCGAAGAGGTCCTGCGGGAGTTGGCCATCGAGCTGGTGCGGGAGAGCAGCCTGGAGAACAAGAAGGTCGCCCCGCCGATCGAGGCGGCCTTGCGGCAGCGGATCGGTGATTCGTCTGCGACGGTGCGCAAGAAGGCCGTGGCGGTGGTGGGGCTGCTCCGGGCGGCGGGCGACGCCAAGCTCCTGCTGGGGCAACTGGGGTCGGAGACGGACAGCGGGGTCAAGGCGGAGATCGTCAAAGCCCTGGGGCAGATCGCGGACCCATCGGCGGTCGCGGAACTGGTCAAGGCGGTGAACGACCCGGCGCTCGAGGTGGTGATCGAAGCGGCGACGGCACTGGGGGTGTTGGGCAAGAAGGGAGCACCCACGGCGGCGGCGACCGCGAAGCCGGCGGCCGAAGCGCTGGACGCCCGGTTCAAGTCGGTGGCGGCCAATGACGTTGCCCTTGCCGGAGCCATGCTTCGAGCGATGGGCCAGATCGTCGATCCGCGATTCGCGCCGCACTTTGAAGGGTATGTCGGAGCCGCGGATGCGACGTTGCGCGAAGCGGCGATCCGCGGGCTCGCGCAGTTGAGTGATCCGAAGCACCTTCCGGTCATGCTGGAACGGTTGGGCGACCCCGCACCGGGCGTGCGCACCGCGGCCGCTACGGCGGTGGGGATCCTCGGAACCGGAGCCGCCGAACTGGATCGTCTGCTGGCTCGCGTCGTCGACGGAAACGAGACCGATGCGGTGGGCAACGCGGCGTGGGCAGCAATTCTCGCGATTGTGGGCAAATCGAAGCTCGACGTGCCCACGCAGTTGAAGTTCGCGGAACGGGTGCGCGCGACACCGAAACGGTACGTCCAGCTCGTGGCACCCATTGAGCAGAAGTTGGCCGCACTTCAGAAAGTCCCGCCGGAGTTGGCCGATGTGCGTGAGAAGCTGGGCGATGCCCAGGCGCTGGTCGGGCAGCATGGGGAGGCGGAGAAGCTGTTCGAGAAGGCTTACCAGCAGTTCGTTGCGGCGAAGGACAACAAGCGAGCCGCAGTCTCCGCCCAACATCGGGTCGCAAGTCTGCTGCGCCTCAATCGGCTCAAGGACGCAATGGAGTATGCAGGCAAGGCGGCGGGCAACCCCGAGCCGTCGACGGCCACGGCGATGGCCACACGGGTTCAAGCATTCGTCGACGAGTGCATGAAGGCGAAGCAGCCCGAGCGGGTGATCGAGCTTCATCCGCATTTGAAGGCCCATCTGTACCCGAAGATCGCCAAGGAGCAGGTGGCGAAGTTCGATGCGGCGTTAGCCGCGGCGCAGGCGGCGCGGGTCAAGGCCCTGGTGCCGGGCTTGACCGGCGGCGATGCGGCGAAGAAAGCCGCGGCGGACAAGGAGGTGAAGGCCATGGGGAAAGCGGCGATCCGGCCGCTGGCCCAGGCCCTCGATGAGGTACTCGCGGCGAAGACGGTCAACGCCGCCGCGGAGAAGAGCCTTTACGATGTGCTCAAGACTCTGGCCGGCGATGCATGGCCCGGCTACGACGCCAAGCTGCCTCCGGATCAGAAGCGGGCGACGCTGAAGGGCCTGCTGGGCGGCTGAATCTTCCTCGTCATCACGTCAGATCAGCGCTGCGATTGACACAGAATCATGCAGGTGGGGACGGTTGCCCATTGGGTGGGTAACCAGTGGGCGTGGCCTGCCGCAAATCAGACCCCAACGACCGGAACCGCATGCGCGTGCGAGCAAGGGGAACGTCGACTAAGCCCTGTATTGACACGCGATTAGCATCACGCACGACGCCAGTGGGGTAGGTTGCGCAGAGTTTGGCACGCCAGATGCTCCTTGTCCTGGTGTAAGCGAGAGACGAAAGAACGAAACAAGAAACGAGAGCCGGCCGGAAGGGCCGGAAATGATACGAAAACCTACAACCTCCTTAACGCTGCTTTCCCATTACCGCGCCGTGGACACCGTCGCTATTAAGCGGCGGCGTCCATTTTTACGCGCATTCTCTACATCCCGCGACGCAGCGCGTCGAGCGGGTGCTTTCGGTTCTTCATGGGCAGGCTCACCCGCTTGCTGATTCGCTGTGATTCGTAGATGGAGAGGATCATCTCCAGTGCCGCCCTGCCGTCGTAGCCCGACGAGATCGGGCGTCGGTCGTTCTCAATGGCGTCGAGCAGGTCGCGCATCATGCGCACGTTTCCGGCGTGCAGGCCCGCAGCACCGGGGTCCTGGGTTTCAGCCGGCGGCTGGATGCGTTGCCAACGGGCGTTGTCGTCCGGGGGCGCCCAGGTGGACGAAGCGAGGAGGTGAATGGTCGGGTTGCCTCCGCCGCGGATGGTGATCATGCCCTTGGAGCCGTAGAGGTGCAGCCCGTAGCGACCGCCGCCGCCGTGGACGTTCTTCTTGGTGGCGAAGGCACCGTGCACGTTGTTGTCGAAGCCGTAGACGGCAGTGATCGTGTCGCCGGCGAGCGGACCGATGCCCTCGTTGCCGTCGCGCACGTCTTGCGGACGGAGCGCGTGGCCGTCGGCGGTGACCTCCGCCCACACCCAGCGCGGGTCGCCGGCGAAGAGTCGCATGAGGTCCATGATGTGCGTGCCGAGAACCATGAGGTCTTCGCCGCCGGCGCGACGGTCTTCCTTGCCGCGGCCGCGAAGCTCCATGAACTGGCCGATCGCGCCGCCCTTCACGAGTTCGAGGGTCTTGTGGATGATCGGCGAAACGCGCATCTGGTGGGCGATGGCCATCTTCAGCCCGCGTTTCTCGCAGGCGGCGATCATGGCGTCGGCCTCTTCGAGGGTGCGGGCCATGGGCTTCTCGAGGAAGACATGGGCCCCGGCCTCGGCGACGGCGAGGACCATGTCGTGGTGGCAGTCGAGCCAGCGCGGACCGACGGAGACGATGTCGGGCTTCTCGCGCTTGAGCATGGTCTCGTAGCTGGCATAGCGGGCCTTGGCCTTGGTGCGTTCGGCAGCTTTCTCGAGGCCGTCGGCGTTGTCGTCGGCGACGGCGACGACCTCGATGTTGTCAAAGTGCTGGTAGACGGTGTCGAGCCCGTGTCCGTAGTTGCCGCGACCGGTGCGGCCGATGATCGCGGCCCGGTACCTCTTGCCGCTCGCTTCGGCGGCGCGAGCAACAGTGGGTCCGACAAGCCCGGCCACGGCGGCGGCCCCGGAAGTGTGAAGGAACTGGCGGCGTGATGTGCTCATGTATCCTGCCCTCTCAACAGAATGATGCGTGATGTTCGAAACGTGCGCGCAGTGTAGGGGAGGTTGACGGAGGCCGCCACTGTCTTGACGTGGCTTGTCCATCGGTGCGCCCGGTTGGCGCAGTCGTGAGGACTGCGATCGCGGTAGCTGCTTGTGCGGGTGAAGGCGTTGTTTGATCTCAGGATTTGAGATTTGGGGATTCGGGAAGGACCGTCGCCCCGACAGACTCTTGTTCGCCCATCGGTCGGTTGCCCTCCGCAAGCCGCACTGGGGTGGTCGCCGCGTTCGGCGGCGCCGCCGCTCCCTCACGGTCGCGGTTCGGAAAAGGGCAGCTACGGAGCTTGGGGGCACGACCGTGTGCGTGATCCGCGTCGGGTGCCACTGAACACACGCCAAACACGTACGCGGCCATGGGCCGCACCGCAAGCTGGCTTGGTTATCCGGTTATCGCGGTGGCGCTCCTGCTCATGCCTCCACGATCAGCTTCAGCTCGAGGCGGTCGCACAACTCGGTCACCGTGCCTTCGAGGTCGCCGTAGAAGGTGACGCGGTGCCAGCCCATTCTCCACTGCTCGGTGAGTTTCTCGATGTCGCCCTTGACGGTCGCCCCGAGCTTGGTGCGGCACGCCATGTCGCTGTCGTTGTTGTCCGCCGACTTCGCCCGGTGCATGAGGACCTCTCGGCTCGTCGGGTTGATTTCGAGCGTGGTGGTCATGTAGCCCGGCGGCAAGAGCGACTGCATCGAAGCTCCCTTTCGATCCTCGGAGTGATCGCGGAGCCGGTAGGAGTTGGACGGGCCGCTGGGGCCGAACGGTTTGGTCATCGCGACGCAGTGGGCGTAGATGATTTGGTTCTTGGCGGTATCGATCACGGGGTCGGAGATGTAGCCGGGTCGCCCGATCAGCGCGCCCATGGTCGCCATGGTCAGGGCCGACATCTGGTCGGCCTCGCAACCGCCCACGAATCCGTCGTCGTTCAGTTGGCTGAACCCGAGGCACGGATACGCTTCCATGTGCCCGCCGTAGAAGCCGCCGAGGCAGTTGATGCTGATGCCCCGCGCACCGTGCTTGTCCATGACCTGCTTCATGCCCAGGTACATGACGGCGGCCTTGTTGATCTCTTCACGGCTGGGCTCGACGACGCGCTCGGCCTTCTTCATCCAGCGATCGGCAATCGCTCGGGCCTTTGCTTGGTCGGCCTTGCCGTAGGCGGCAGTGAGTTCCTGGAACGGAATCGGCACGAACTTGACGCCGACCACGTCCTGTGAGGCCCGGCGGAACTTGTCGCCGCCCCAACCGCCGCCCACGACCACGAGCTTCGTTTTGCGCAATTCGCGGAGGGCCTCGTCGAACTTCGGTGCAGGCACCGCGTCGTCCTTGCAGGTCCAGTCCGTTTCGGTGGGCGTTCTCTTGCGGCGGGCGACCCGGAACGCGGCGGCCACTTCGGAGGCGCTCCTGCCCTCCGCCAGCAAGCCGAAGCCACGAGCCGAAACCACGATGTCCTGATCGTTCGACGAACTGACCCAGTCGATCGGCTTTCCGGAACCCATGATGCGGGCCTGTTGGGTGAGGAACATGCCGGACCCACCGAACAGGTTGTCCACGAGCAGCGTCGGCTTGCCCGTCGTGCACAGTTTGAAGATGTCGTTACGCCAGCCCAGGCCCTGAATGCACACGACGTAACCATCCACGTCGGCGTTGCCCTTCAGGACCTCGTCCGCGTGCTCGGGTTTGTCCATGACCTTGGTCGGCAGGAACTGCACATCCGGGCAGCCCTTGGTGAGCATATCGAGGACGCGCTTGCGGCGTCCGTCGAAGTCGTAGCCGATGTTGGGCCAGATGGGCTTGTCGTTGGCCGTCTCGCAGAAGACGAGACGGATCTTCGGTTTGCGGCCGGCGGCTTCAGCCGCGCGGGATACGCGCGGCCCCGACAGAAAATCGCTTGCGACAATCCCGGTGCATGCCGCGCAGCCAGAGAGAAACCGTCGACGTGAGCAAGTCGTTTCGAAGCAGTTCTGATGCATGGGAAGCTCCTTTGCAGATACGCCGATGGTCTCGACGTTTTCTCCCGGTACGCGCAGGTTCCGGGCGACCACAGACTACCCCTTCTGAAGACTCCGAATCAAGGACGAATCTGCACAATGCGGCCTTTGCGGGTGGGGACACCCTCTTGGCGAGCAGAACCGCAGGTAACGCATCTCCCACCGGGAACGTGGGAGATGAGCGACGGACGCGTCACGGGAGGGACGGAAGCGGACCGTGCGCGCAGCGTCGGGCACGTTGATCGTGACTGCCAACGTCTTGAAGTCGCGCGGCCATCGGGGTCGCAGCGTGGGCGTGAGCCGCTATGGCAACGATTCAGTGATGGTGATCGGCGTGCCTTGTCGTGCGGCTTGCCGTCTCCTTCGATTTGAGATTTGAGGATTTGAAAAAGGGTGAAGGGGAACGGCTACAGCCGCCTTGATTGGTCGTGGCTGTAACGCTCTCGCGCCGTCTTGCGTATCCGCGGCGTCGCGTGACGCGCTCGGCGCGGCAGGTGTCGTGTTGGGGAAGGAACCGAGGAACCGAGGGACTGAGGGACAACGGGACTGAGGCAGGACGTGGGACGTTGGTTCGCGACGTGCCGGTGGGCCGGAACGTGGTGCCGACTATTGCGGGGGTTGCATCGCACGGCCGACGTCGCATGGGCCGGTTCATCGAGGGGGTCAGGCACATGCTTCGCAGCGCGAAGATGAGCCAGACCCTGCAAAAAACGAGTGCGGCTGTAGCCGCCGAGGGTACTGCGGTGCTCCGAGCGTTCATGATGCCACTTTCACTGACCTGCCGCCGCGTCCCACGACGTTCGCCCTTCATCTGATAGAACGTGCGCGCTGTCCCACGAACGGGGAGGTGGAAATGGGACACGGCATCGCACGGTCCCGTCGTTCTCGAGGTCATTCAGACCGTGCTGAGGACGGGCAGCGCGATCGTGGCCGGAGTGTCGCCGGTCTCAACGGCCGGACCGCGGTGAGCCAACGCAGGGTAGTCGCTTTCCTTACGGGGGCGCTCGATCGCCCAGTCCATGGGCAGCCGGTCGGCGGCGTCAACCATGGGGATCGCCGCCGGCTGCAATCCGTCCCAGCGCTCGATCGGACCGGTTCGCAACTGGCGAGCCCAACGAAGCAGCTTCGGCACGGTCATGACCAGGCCGATCTGTCCGATGATTTGAAACGCCAATCGCTTCCAGGAGAAGACGTCGCGCCGAAGGCCGGCGATGGCGCGCATTGTGTTGATCGGGTTGTAGAAGGCGCCGTAGGCCCGAAGCAGGTTCAGTTGTCGTTGCCACGGCCGCGGGTGGCGGGACGCGACGACGTGATTCCCATCGTAGAAGGCCTCCGGAATCGGTACACCCCCGACGGACTTGAAGAGCGCTCGCGCGGTGACCGCCGTCTCGAAATCGCGGGTCCCGACGGACGGCCCCAAGTAGGTGCACTGGTACGAAACGGCACCCTTGTCAAACAGGTAGCGGGCCTGGTTGAGGAGCGCCGACAGGTCGCCCCGGTCGCCCCGCAGCGGCTGGTCGTCGCTGTGAATCATCATGGCCATCGGCTCAATCCCGAGGCGCCGGAGCAGGGCGAAGAGATCCGCGGTTGCCCCCGCGGTCTGTCCCTTGTTCACCAACTCGGCCGTGATGTCCTCGATCCCGAACCAGATCGCGCGCATGCCGCCGTCGCGGCAAAGGGGGAGCAGATCTTGATTCTTGTGAACGTCGAGTTGGGTTGCCTCGGTGTAGAACTGAATCCGGCGCCCGAGGGGCCCGCGTTCGGTCTGCGTGCGGGCCAATTCGGTCATCAGATCGACGACGGTCTCGCGACGATTGAAGAAGTTGTCATCCGTGCCGAAGAACGACGAGATGCCGAAGTTCTCGTGGATGGATTTGATTTCCTCCGCGAAGCGCTGGGGGCTCTTGTGGCGCCACGTTCGTTGATTCGCGGCCGGGATCGGGCAATAGGAACAGTTGAACTTGCATCCTTGCGTGCTGATCACGGACGCAATGGGCGATCGCCTTCCCACTCGTTTCGGGGAGAGCGGTTGCGGGCGTAGTTTCCGGCCTCGATGCGGAGGCTCGAGCAGACGGAAGCCGGCGTCCGGAGGCGGCATTTCGTCGAGATCCCTGACGAGGCGTTGCACACCGGTATTGATGGCGACAGGTTCATCGACAGCACAGTCCGGATCGAGGTAGACGAGTCCGGATACCGTGTCCAGCGCGCGGGCCCGCCGGGCACGCTCGAATGCGGCGCGGATGGACTCGCCGCGGGCACGGTGCTGAAGCACGACGTCCAGAAACGCAAGCAGCACGTAGGCCTCGCCCGTCATGACACAGTCGGCACCGACCCCGGCGGCAGGTCCAAGCTCGAAGTAATCGGTCGGCTCGTAGATAGCCTTCGGTCCGCCGGCCAGGATCAGGGGACGGCTCGCGCCCTGGTGATGGGCGTCACGAATCAAGTCGTACGCCGGCTCGGCATGCACTTGCATGGCCGAAACCAGGAGGATGTCGAGCGGTTCGCCGTGGATCTCGGCGGCGCTGGGTCGGAAGTCCGGTGTCCACTGCTGCAGGATAACGCGGATGTGTCGAAAACCGCATGCGTTCAACACATCCGCCAGTGTCCGCACGGAACAGGGAGCCATTCGCGCATCGGCGTACCAGTACGGAAGCATGCGCGTGCGAAAGTCGAAGGCGTACACGATGCCGATCCGCAGTTCGTGCGCGGCGGCAGCTCGGCGTAGGATCTCGGTGGCTCGTCTGAACGCTCCGTCGGGCAGGAAGACGTCGTTGCGGTCGCGGCGAGGGAGTTCCATCAGCGATCCTTGTCTCTTGAGAGTACCGGGTTCCAGCCTACTTCGTACCCTTGGTTTTCGCAATCCGCA
>CAYMME010000177.1:0-16264 GCA_964391465.1 uncultured Planctomycetales bacterium | reverse complement strand
CTCAACGGGAACGACATTCCCGATGAATGTGAACCCGGGCTTGTTGTGCCGGCCGTGGCCGCCCCGGGCCTTGTTGCGGGGGCCGTGCTGATGTTGGGGCTCGGCGGGGCCGTCATCGGCCGACGCCTCTGTGCCCGTGCGTGATCACGCTTGACCGGCGGAGAGGCGCTCATTATCCTTGCCCCCCTCGCATGGAAGAACAGCGACGAGATGCGCGGACACGGCGCGGCGCGTGACAAGACGTCGCCCCAAGTAGGAGCTAGACAATCATGGCAGTACGAGTAGGCATCAACGGATTTGGTCGGATCGGGCGTTTGGTGTGTCGGGTGATGGCGGCCCGCCCCGATGATTTCGAGATTGTGGCCATCAACGACCTTTCGTCCGCCAAGGACATGGCCCACTTCTTCAAGTATGACAGCGCGCACCGTACCTATAGGGGCACCGTCGAGGTCAAGGGCGACGACGCGATGATCGTCGACGGACGGACGATCAAGGTGCTGACGGTCATGAGCCCGGCCGAGTTGCCGTGGGCCGACGTCGGCGCCGATTTCGTCGTGGAGTCGACCGGCGTGTTCCGGGCCCGCGAGTCCGCCAAGGGCGGATACGGTGACCACCTCAAGGCCGGAGCGAAGAAGGTCGTGATCTCGGCGCCGGCGAAGGATGACCCGGACCTAACCTGCGTGTTGGGCGTGAACGACGATCAGCTCAAGGCCGAGCACACGTGCGTCTCGAACGCCTCGTGCACGACGAACTGCCTGGCCCCGATCGTCAAGGTGCTGCACGAGCAATTCGGCATCGTCAACGGTTTGATGACCACCGTGCACGCGTACACCAACGACCAGGAACTCGGCGACCTCGTGCGGCGCGACGGGAATCTGCGGCGGGCGCGGGCTGCGGCTCAGAACATCGTGCCGACCACCACCGGCGCGGCCAAGGCCGTCGGTAAGGTTATCCCCGACGTGGCCGGCAAGCTCAACGGCTTTGCCCTCCGCGTGCCGGTCATCGACGGGTCGATCACCGACCTCGTGGCCAATCTAGAGAAGTCCGTCACCGTCGCCCAGATCAACGGGGCGCTCCAGAAGGCGGCCCAGGGTCCGCTCAAGGGCATCCTCGAGTACTGCGAGGACCACATCACGTCGAGTGACGTGATCGGCAACAACCACAGCTCGATTCTCGACGTGGCGTCGACCATGACCATGCCCGCCGACGGCGGCAAGATGATCAAGGTGGTCTCCTGGTACGACAACGAGTGGGGCTACTCGGCCCGCACGGCGGACATCATCCTGAAGATGGCCGCGCTCTAGCGAGGCGTCCCGGCGTTGGCGTTGACGACGCATGCGGAACACCGAGACGCGACCGTGAGGGAGCGTGAGATGCCGGCGCAACCGGCATCTTGCCTGGGTGTACGCCTCGTCGACTGACTTCGACTCGGTGCAGCGGTATGTCACCTGTATCGCGGACGCATTACCGGTAAAGAAGGTTTGTCATGGACAAAAAGACGGTGGCTGATCTGGACGTCAAAGGCAAGCGCGTCCTCATGCGTGTGGACTTCAACGTGCCGCTCGACGAGCAGGGCAACGTATCCGACGATCTGCGGATCGTGCGGGCGCTGCCGAGCATCCGGTCGGTGCTGGAGCGAGGCGGCCGGGCGGTCCTGATGAGCCACCTCGGCCGGCCCAAGGGGCAGCGGAGCGACAAGTTCTCGCTGAAGCCTGCGGCCAACCACCTCGCCAAGCTGCTGGGGCAGCCGGTGCCGCTTGCCCCCGACTGCATCGGCGACGAGACCGCCGCAGTGGTGAACGCGCTCCAGGACGGCCAGTGCTGCATGCTCGAGAACCTGCGGTTCCATGAGGGCGAGACGAAAAGCGATCCGGACTTCGCCCGTCAGCTCGCTTCGCTCGGCGACGCGTACGTCAACGATGCGTTCGGCACGTGCCACCGCAAGCACTCGAGCATGGTGGGTGTGCCCGAGGCCATCGGGGCCGGCAAACGGGCCTGTGGTTTCCTCGTCGCCAAGGAACTGCAATACCTCGGCGACTCGCTCAGCAACCCGAAGCGGCCGTTTGTCGCGATTCTCGGCGGAGCGAAGGTCTCGACGAAGATCGGCGTGATCGAGGCCCTGTTGCCGAAGGTCGATTCGTTGCTGATCGGCGGCGCGATGAGCTTCACGTTCATGGCCGCGGCCGGCGTGGGCGTCGGTGACAGCCTGGTCGAACCCGATCTCACGGACGAAGCCAAGCGCCTGCGTACCGTCGGCGGCGACAAACTCCGTCTCCAGACCGACGTGGCCGTCACGCCGAAGATCGAGGCCGGCGTCGAGCGCAAGGAGGTCAAGGGTGCGGTGCCCGACGGCCTGCTGGGCGTCGACATCGGCGCCGAGACCATCGCCGCCTACTCGGAGGTCGTCAAAGCGGCGGGGACGATCGTGTGGAACGGTCCGATGGGTGTCTTCGAGACCCCACCGTTTGACGCGGGCACGCTCGGCATCGCCCGCGCCGTGGCTGAGGCCACCGAAGGCGGTGCGGTCAGCGTGATCGGCGGGGGCGACAGCGCCGCCGCCGTGGCCAAGATGGGCTTGGGCGAGAAGATGTCGCACATCTCCACCGGCGGTGGAGCGTCCCTCGAGTTCCTGGAAGGCAAGCCCTTCGCCGCCGTGGAGGTGCTGGATGACGCGTCGTAGTGGCCGGGGAGCCCAAGTCTTGCCCGAACGCTTGGTGCTGCTTGGGTTAGTGGGGTGACCCGTCGCCCGAGACGGCCGCAGCCAAATGGCTGTGAGATGTGGTATAATATCCAAGGATGGAGTACAGCCGTGGTCTATCGCGGAACGGTGAAGAACGGCGTAATCGAACTGGAGGGCGGAACCGGCCTGCCGGACGGGACGCCCGTAGAGATTCGCCCTGCGGTTGCGGGTGATGGTGACGGTCAGGCCGAGCCACCGCTGAGGAAATACGCGCGCCTTGCCCGCCATACCGACCTTCCGTCGGACTTCTCCGAGCAGCACGATCATTACATCCACGGGACGCCGAAGCGGTGAAGGGCGCCTTCGTCGACACGGCGCACTGGCTGGCCCTCCTCGTGAGCAACGATGAGCATCACGGGCGCGCGGAGGCATGGAGCGAACGTGTTCTCCCACCACTCGTCACCACTCAAATGGTCCTGTTCGAGGTAGCGGACGCGCTCACCGCTCCGCCCGTACGTGGGATGGCCGGAGACTTCCTGGCCAAGATACTTCACGACGACTCTATACAGATTGTGAAGATTGATGATTCCTTGTTCGGTGCGGCGCTCGACCTGTTCTGTGGTCGCCCGGACAAGGCCTGGGGACTCACTGATTGCCTGAGTTTCGTCGTGATGGAGCGCTGGAAGCTGACGGCGGCGCTCACGTCAGATCACCACTTCGTGCAAGCGGGCTACCGAGCCCTGCTCCTTGAGGAACCGAACGCAGCGGACGCATGAGCAAGCTGCTCCGCTAGCGAAAACGAGCGGGTGCGTCCGATAACTCTACATGGGGACCGACATGGAGCGAAGCTGGCGTCTGGCTGAACCGCGGGTGCGGGTGTTGCCGTCGATTCTGTCGGCGGACATGGCCCGGCTCGGGGAGCAGGTGCGGTGTGTCGCGGAGGCGGGCGCCGAGGCCGTGCACGTCGACGTGATGGACGGGCACTTCGTGCCGAACATCTCCATCGGTGTGCCGGTGGTCGAGTCGCTGAGGGCCTGCACCGACCTGTACCTCGACACGCACCTGATGATCACCGACCCGGCCAAGTACGCGGAGCCGTTCGCCAGAGCCGGCAGCGACCTGATCGGCTTCCACATCGAGGTCGTCGACGACGCCCGGCCGGTTATCGAGCGAATCCGCTCGCTTGGGGCCGACGTCGGGATTACCCTCAACCCGACCACGCCGGTGTCGGCCGTAGCCGACGTGGTGGGGCTGGTGGACCTGGTGCTGGTGATGAGCGTCTGGCCGGGGTTCGGCGGGCAGAAGTTCATTGCCGACGTGCTTGGCAAAGTGGCCGAGCTTCGGGGTATGATGGGGCCGGCCCAGCGACTGGAGATTGACGGCGGAATCAACGTCGAGACCATCGCTCGGGCGGCCGAGGCCGGGGCCGATACCTTCGTGGCCGGGTCGGCGGTGTTCGCAAAACCCGACCCCGCCGCCGCGTTCGTCGAACTCGAGCGGCTCGCCCGTGAGACCACCTAGGGGATTACGATGCCCGTGAATGGTACGCCCATTGAACCGATGGAAAAGAAGACCGACGTTCCCGAAGGACTGTGGACGCGCTGCAGCTCGTGCGGAGCGACGGTGTACCGCAAGGCCCTCGAGGAAGCGCTGCGGGTCTGTCCGGAGTGCAAGTTCCACCATCGCGTGGACGCCCGCACGCGGATTCAGCAACTCGTCGACCCTGACTCGTTCGAGGAGTTCCTGGCCGATCTGGTCTCCACCGACCCGCTGGAGTTCACCGACCGCATATCCTACAAACAGCGGATCAAGGAAGCGCAGAAGAAGACGGGTGAGAAGGAGGCGATCGTCGTCGGTAAGGCGTTCATCCGTGCCCGGCCCGTGATTCTGGGGGTGATGAACCCCGACTTCATCATGGCTTCGATGGGGGCGGTGGTCGGCGAGAAGGTCGCGGCCGCGGCCGAACGCGCCGCCGACGAGAACATCACGCTCGTCCTCGTGACCGCCTCAGGCGGGGCCCGCATGCAGGAGGGCATGGTGTCGTTGGTGCAGATGGCCAAGACCTCGGCCGCTCTGGCCAAGCTCGACGACGCGGGCGGGCTTTACGTTGCGGTGCTGACCGACCCGACGACGGCGGGGGTGGCGGCGAGCTTCGCTCTGCTCGGCGACGTCATCATCGCCGAACCCGGAGCCCTGATCGGCTTCGCCGGTCCGCGCGTGATCGCCAACACCATCCGCGAAACGCTGCCCGAGGGCTTCCAGCGGGCCGAGTTCATGAAAGAGCACGGCCACATCGACCGCATCGTCGAACGTAGGAACCTGCGCACCGAAATCGCCCGCGTCATCGACTACTGCGGGAAGTGACGCGCCACGCACGCGATCCCATTCTGTCGGATTATGCCGCGCTGTCCTCGGCGACGTTCCCGTTTCGAACGACGTGAACGCGCAGGCGATTGATCTTGCGTTCTCCCGCGTCGAGGACACGGATCCGTAGATTGTCGTGGCTCAGCTCCTCTCCCACGCGCGGGATCTTGCCGAGTGTCGAGAACACGAAACCGCCGATCGTATCGTAGTCGGCGTCTTCGGGGAGTTCGATCTTGAGCTCGGCGTTCAGCTCGTCGATGTGGACGCGGGCGTCGACTTCGACAGTGTCGGGATCGACGGCCACGATCGGCTCGGGCTCGGGCGGTTCGTATTCGTCGACGATCTCGCCGACGAGTTCCTCCAGGATGTCCTCGATGCTCACGAGTCCGGCCGTGCCACCGTACTCATCGAGTACGATCGCCATCTGCACTTTCTGTTCCTGGAACTCCTGCAGCAGCTCGCGGAGTCGCTTGGTCTCCGGAACGAACGGCACTTGCCGCATCAGCTTTCGCGGCTCGAACCCCTCGCCGTTCTCGACCATCAGGAGGTCTTTGGCGTACAGGACGCCGAGAACGTTGTCGATCGTATCCTGATACACGGGCAGGCGTGAGTGCCCCTCGCGGGCGATCAGTTCCTTGACTTCCTTCAGGGACGTGTCGGCGGGTACGCCGATCACTTCCGTGCGCGGCGTCATGATCTGCCCCGCGTGGGTGTCGCGGAGTTCGATCACGGCCTCGATCATCTCCCGCTCGGCGTCGTCGAGGGCGCCCTGCATCTGGCCTTCGGAGACGGCTTCGAGGATCTCCTGCTCGATCAGGTCCGCCTCGGTCGAGTCGTCGATCCGCGGTGCACCGGACAGCCGTCGCACCAACTCATCGAATCCGCGCAGGACCCACAGGAGTGGACTCAGGACGATCTGCATCACGTGCAGCAACGGCAACACGCGGGCCAGCAGTGCTTCCCCGGCGTATCGGGCCCACGCGTTGGGGATCGCGACGCCGAAAACGAGCACGAGCACGGCCGACACTACGAACACGGACGCGCAGTGCCGCGCATCCCAAGGTGCTTCCGCTTCCGCTTCCGGTCGGAGCTGGTGCGCGACGACCAGAAACAGGCCCAGCATCGAGGCCGTTCGCACTGACGCCATGGCCAGCGTCAACGCGGTTCGTTGCGCCAGCATCCGATCCAACCAGGCGCTCCGTCCCCGGGCTTCGAGAATCTGAGCGAGGCGCACTCGCCAGAACGTTCGCATGGCCAGGTGCGCGGTCGTGAAGAACATCAGAAGGATGATCAGCGCGATGCCCGTTGCGATGATGGTTCCGTCGTCCACGCTTCTTGCCTACCTCATTCGGTTTCCGCTTCCACCACCGGGATCGGGTAGCCCGCCGCCGCGAGCAACGCGTGTTGGCGGGCGCGCATTTGCGCCGCGTCCTCGGCGGTGTGGTCATTGTAGCCCAACAGGTGGAGCAGTCCGTGGATTACGTAGAGCAGCAACTCGGCCTCTGCCGAGTGCCCCAGGGTCTTCGCCACGCGGGTCGCAGTCTCCGTGGACACGACGATCTCACCGTCGAGGTACTCCCGCGGATCCCGTGCTTCGCAGCGAAGGTCGAACGTCAGCACATCGGTCGGCCCGGACTGCTCGAGATGTCGCTCATGCAACTCGGCGATTTGCGCGTCGTCGACCAGGGCGATGCTGAGTTCCGCTCGTTGACATTGCTCCGCTCGCAGCGCGGCCAGGACCGCCTCACGGACGGGTTCGTCGCCGATCTGCATGCAGGAGGTCTGCCGGAGGATTGCCAGTTCTAGGTAGGGGTCGTCGTCCATTGATGACTCAGTCGGCTCGCTGCGCCGCGAGCCGGGCCATTCATGCGCTTCCTTGGCGCTGGGTCAGTTCGGCCGTCGACTTCTGCGGGTACGCGATACGAGAATGGTAGAACCGGCACAGGCTCTTGACCAGCGACTCCTCGACGATTCTGAGCTCGCGGAGGGTGATGTCGCACTGATCGAGCTGCCCGTCCATGAGTCGGGCCGTGGCCATCTGGTGCACGAGCGACTCGATCCGGCCTGCGGTCGGCTCGGCCATCGACCGGGCGGCGCCTTCCACGGCGTCACACAGCATCAGGATCGCCGTCTCCTTGCTCTGGGGCTTCGGGCCCGGATACCGGAATTCGGTGTCGGATACCTGGCGGTCGTGACGGCCTGCGACTTTCTTGTCCCTCTGCTCCGTTGCCATCTGGTGGAAGTAGCGGACCACGGTCGTACCGTGATGCTCGGCGATGAATGTGTGCAGCGCCGTCGGCAGCCCGTATTCCTTGGCCATCGCCAGCCCGTCCTTGACGTGCCCCACGATGATCAGCAGGCTCATGGTCGGAGCAAGCTTGTCGTGCCGGTTGATCTGGGCCTGCTGGTTTTCGGTGAAATAGTCCGGCTTGTTCATCTTGCCGATGTCGTGGTAGAGCGCCCCGACGCGGGCCAGCAGCCCGTTGGCCCCGATCGCTTCCGTTGCCGCTTCGGCCATCGTGCTCAGCACCAACGAGTGGTTGTAGGTCCCAGGCGCCTCCTGGGCCATACGCTTGAGCAGGGGCCGGTTCGCATCGCACCACTCCAGTAGCGTCAGTGACGTGGTGATGCGGAACGCCCGTTCGATTAGCGGCAGCATGCCTTGGACGAAGAACGTAGCCGCGAGCACGGCGGCACCCGCGATGCCGGCGTGCATGAGCACGAACTCCAGCGTTTGCCGTCCGACCAATCCCGCTCCCGTCGTGGCCGCGAACGTGGCCAGCGCGCCGAATGCCCCGACCTCGATGAGTCTCGTCCGAGTCCTCACTTCCTTCAGCAGGACGATCGTCACTGCCGCGGCGGCAAGCAGCATGACGAGAAGGCTGGTTCCTCCCTTGCCCATGCCGGATACGGTCAGCGTGATGAGGATGCACAGTCCGGTCGTGATGCCGAGAGCGAACCGCTGCGTATAGGCCATCGTGAGGATCGCGCCCGTAATCACCACGCAGGCGACAACCAACTCCGCCGGCCATGCCAGCAGTACCACGGCCCGGGCCGCTGCGATCATCACCAGCAGCAAGCCCGCCGAGGCCAGAGCCCGCATCGGATTCCTGACGACACGCGGCTGGTTCACTTTCGTGTAGGTGGCCAGCCCGCCCGTCAGCAGCAGCACCATCAAGGCCATGCCGACATCCGAGAGGATCTCTTCCCGACGGAGTGCGGGATCGTGTTGCACGGCCTCGCGGTAGCGATCCTGCTCGAGACGCAGCAAGTCCAGGTTGGCCTGTGTTGCAGTCGTGCCCGCCTTGATCAGTGCAACTCCCGGGTCAACTTCTTCGATGGTGGGTTCGACCGCGGCTGCTGCACGCTCAGCTTCCTGCTCCGTCAGGTCGCCATCGTACAGATAGAAGGGGACCGGTCCCCCTTTCGATGGGGCCATGGTCCGCTCGATCATTGCGGTGATGTCGGGCCGCATAGGCGACTTGTCAAGGATCGATGTTGCATGTGCTGCGGCCGCCTTGACCGCTTCGGCATTGCTTACGTACTTGAGCTGGTCAAGGGTGACGGGCTTGCCTTCGGCGCCGGTGGACGGGCGAAGCTCCGCCGTCGGCCGCGTCTCCAGTTGTTCGGGCCGCTTCACAATGTTCTGGTCCGCCAATCGCGCCAGAATCCCGCTGACGATCTTGTCGAACGGGCTGCCCTTCGGGGGCTTCTTTTCGGACTCCTTCTCAAACTCCGTCTCGAGTTCCTTGAGGGCCTCGAGGTCGGCTTCGTCGAGCGACCATCCCTTCGGGCCGAGCGTCTTGCGCAAAGCTTCCAGTTCCGGCTGGGCCATGAATGCCTGCCAGAGATCTCGCATCGAAGTCTCGATCGCCGTCCGCAGCGCCGGGTTGGCCACGTAGATCGCCGGCGCCCGAGCGCGCTCGGCCTCGCGATTTCGTTCCGTCTGTACGGGGTCTTCGTAGTCGAATCGCACGCGTGCCGGTACGTCCTGCCGGACGACTTCGCCCACCCGGTACGGAACCGTCTCGCTGCCGTAGAGGATGATCCCGGTGGCTGCGATGAGGAACCCAAGCGTGATGACCAGCGGCAGCACGACCTCTCGCGAGATCATTCGTGACGCAAGTGGCCTCTTCGCCGCCACCCGCTGCCGGTGTGCCTCACGCCGTCTCGGTTTGGTGCTTTGGAATGGCCACATCACACTGGCTCGGCGGAGCAGATCCGGTCTGAGAACGACCACGATAGGGCTTCGAAAGTGGATCGACAAGCCGGCTGCATCAGTTCACCCCAAAAAACCCAAGTGGGCCCCGTTCGTGGCTTACGCACCGGTAACTCCTGCGAGATTATTCGGACCTTCGTAGCGAGGCCGAATCGGCGTACGCCGAGACGATATGCTGCACCAGTCGGTGCCGTACGATGTCCGTGTCCCGGAGCCGAACGACGGCGACCCCCTCCACGGCCCGGAGTCGCTGGGTCGCGTCGAGCAGCCCGCTCGCCTGTTTCTCGGCCAGGTCGATCTGGCTGTCGTCACCCGTGACGATCATCTTGCTGTGATGCCCCAGTCGTGTCAGGAACATGAGCATCTGGCCGACCGTGGTGTTCTGGGCCTCGTCGAGGATGACGGCCGCGCTGTTGAGGGTGCGGCCCCGCATGAACGCCAGGGGAATCACCTCGATTACGTCGTTCACCATGAATCGCTTGATCTGCTCAAACGTCATCATGTCATGCATGGCATCGAACAGCGGACGCAGGTAGGGGTTGACCTTGGCCTGCATGTCCCCCGGCAGATAGCCGAGCTTCTCTCCGGCCTCGACGGCGGGTCGCACCAGCACGAGCCGGTTGATCTGGTTCCGCTTGAGCATGGAAACCGCCAGCGCGACGGCCAGGTAGGTCTTCCCGGTGCCGGCCGGGCCGACGCAGAAGACGAGGTCATTGGCCGTCACGGCCTCGACGTAGGCTCGCTGGCCCTCCGTCTTGGGGGCGATTTGCACGCCCTTGGAGTAGACCTCAATTGCGGCGTTGTTGGCCTTGGCCCCGTCGTGCGAGGCCACCGTGATGGCCTGCACGACGTCGTCGTCGGTCAAGTGGTCCGCCGATCCTATGCGTTGCTGAAGACCATCAATGACCGCCGCGGCTCGCCCTACGGCCTGCGGAGACCCCGTGAGCTTGAGCGTGGCGTTACGAGCCGAGACGCGCACCCCCAGCAGGTCGCGGATCAGGCGGAGGTGGCGGTCTCCGGAGCCAAACAGCGTGTGGCGCCGCGACGCGTCCTGAAGCGTGATGGTCAGTTCCAAAGTGTCGCTCATGCTCCTCGTCGGCCCGCGGCCCGTCCCCGGGCTGACTCTTCCCCTGGGCTGACCCCTATTCTATCCGGGTCGGGCCCAATTTGTCAGCAGCCACCAGCCGACGGGGATCGCAAAAAGGGGCGAGTCGATCATGTCCAGGATTCCCCCAAACGGGCGCAGACGTCCGGAATCCTTCACTCCAGCATCGCGTTTCAGCAGCGACTCGAACAGATCGCCCAGGGGGGCTACGATGCCCATGATCGCACCGAGGACGGCGCACCGAACCGGGGTCAGCGGTGGCAGGCTCGCAGTTGCCCAGGCATTGCCCAGCAGTGCGGTGTTGCCGGCCCAGGCCACGAGCACGGCCAGGAGCACGCCGCCGACAAAGCCCTCAAGTGTCTTATTGGGGCTCAACTCGGGAACCACGCGGGTCCGTCCGAACCATCGCCCTGCCGCGTAAGCCCCTATATCCGAGCACTTTATGACGAGAAGCAAGTAGAGTAGGGTCCATGCCCCGGCCGGACCGCCCAGCTCCATTCTCAATCGCACGGCGAAGCCGGCCAGAAACCCCACGTAGAGGAACAACAACACGGACACGGCCGTGTTGGCGGTGCCGCCGCGGACTCCGGGGCTAGCCATGACCCACATCGCGGCGAGCAGCGTCGCCGCTGCCACGGTTGTGCCGGTCCACCGCCAGTCGGCGGCCGCGGCCGTTTCGGGGTGCCCCGCCGGGCCGCCACGGGCCAGCCACGGAATCAGCACCAAGGCCAATGCGGCCAAAAGAATCACGTGGTCGGCCGGAAGATGCCCCGCCGGCCGCACCAGCCGGCATCCCTCACGCGTGCCCAAGACAACCGCGACCGCAACCAACACGGTCGTCAGACCACCGTGAAGCAGCACCGGCTTCAGGCAGTCCACCACGCCGCCGTCGCCGGTCGGCGCGAGCCGCTCAGCACTCAGCCGTGCGTCGACCGCGAACAGGCCCACCAGGCCGACGATCAGCAGGGTCCCGTAAATGACACGCTGTTGCCACATGCGCCACACTTATGCACGCCCTGCGGTCCATGTGCAAGTCCAAGACATGGATTCGGCCGGAGGCGACCGGGGTGTCGGCGGTGGCGGAGACGATGTGCCTCTCGCCGACTCCCGGCTCCACGCACAAGGGGTGGCGGTGTTTGGCGTGCCAGGGTGCTTGCTTGCAGTCGCGCGTACCGGGTTGGACTATTCGGTGGGTAGCTGCTTCTCGGGCGTGTGTGCCATCGGCGTGTCGTCGACGGGCGGGATGCTCACAAAGCGGTTCCGACCATGGCCATGGCCGACTCTTCAACCTTCATGGTGACACTGACCTGAAACGCACCCAACTCCGACCGACACGGGATCACCAAGTGCGGGTGCGTGGCCGACGAGCCGAGCTCGTGCCGCTTCCCGATAATCACACTTGGCAGGCTGATGCTGATGTCGAGTCCCTCGAACTCCGACTTCGCCCCGCCCGCGATCATGTTGGCCAGCTCGCCGATAGCGTCCGAGAAATCAGCGTCGTCGATACCGAGTTCCACGCCCGCGAACCGGGTCACTACCCGCCCGGCCGTGTCTCTGGGAAAGGACACGACCACCGCGCCGGTGGCGTCGCCCGAGAAACCGATGATGCCCGAGACGTCGTCGGATGGGTCGTCCGGGGACCGCGCATGGGGCTTGTCGAACGTCACATCGACCGAGAGCATGGTCCCAAAAACGTTGCGAACAGATTTGATGAAGGGGTTGACGTAGCGAACGTCCATGGTCAGGCCTGCTTTCTCCTGAACAGGGAATCGACCGAGCTGACTTCAACCGATTCCTGTTCCGTCCTCCCGCGCTCGGACGCGTGACCACCCGACCGCATACCGTATCGGAATGCGTATGCCGGAGATGAAGCCAAAAGTAGACCGGGAAGCGACCTTCAAGTACCTGGGATGCCCGATTCGGTCGCCACCCCGCTGCTTGCCCCGATCGAGGCACGCTGCTAGCCTCGACGCGGTGCGTGATGCTCCCGGTGCCCGGCCGGGCCGGGTTTTGACGAAAGGACGTGCGACATGCGTTGGAAGGTAGTGACGGCCTTGACTCTGATCGGTTGTGTTCCGTTCGCCTGGGCGGACAACGGCGTGACCAAGGAGGGCTGGCTTGTCCTCTTCGACGGCGAGGAGATGAACGGCTGGGGCCACACCGGCGGTGGGGGGTTCAACCTCAACGTTGAAGAGAAGTGCATGCAAGCGGTGGGCAAGACCGGCTTCACGTTCTTCTACGATCGCAAGTTCAAGGATTTTGTCCTCGAGCTCGAGTGGCGGTCGTCCGAGCGCAAGGCCAACAGCGGCGTCTTCATTCGGTTCCCGAAGCTGCCCAAGATCCAGTTCAAGGACGGTAAGAAGCGCAATGGTTACTGGGACGCGGTCGAGCAGGGGTACGAGGTGCAGATCTACGATCCCGGTCCGCCGGTGCACCGGACGGGGGCGATCATCCACGGCGGTCCGTGCGAGAAGAAGGCGTGGAAGCCGGTGGGGGAGTGGAACAAGATGGAGGTGACGGCCAAGGGCCAGCAGTACACGGTCAAGATCAACGGCGTGCTCGTCAACGAGTTCAAAGGCGACCGGGCCACCGAGGGTTACATCGGTGTGCAGAACCACGATCGCGACACGCGGACCGACTTCCGTAACATTCGCGTCAAGGAACTGAAGTAGGGCTCGCGGTGTGGGTTCGACCGACCACGGGTTCGGAGGTTGATGACGATGCCGGATTCTCCGTTCGACCTTTCGGGACGCGTCGCGCTGGTGACGGGCGGCAGCAAGGGTCTTGGTTTCGCGATGGCGCGTGCGTTCGCCCAGGCGGGGGCGGACGTCATCATCAACAGCCGAAACGAGGATGAGCTGAAGCACGCGTTGGAGCGCATCCTCGAGGGCACCGGGCGCAGCGGGGCGTACGTCGTCGCCGACCTGACCAAACGCCAGGAGACCCATGAGCTTGCCCGCGTGGCCGTCCAGCAGGCGGGGTGCGTGGACATTCTGGTCAACAACGCCGGCGGCAACGTGCCTCAGTTGATTGACGAGGTCAAGGACGCCGACTGGGACCGCATCATCGAGCTGGACCTGTCTTCCTGCATGGCCCTGACTCGTGCCCTCGTCCCGCAGATGAAGCAGCGCAAGTGGGGACGCGTGATCCACATCTCGTCGATCATGGGCCTCGCCTCGAGGGAGGGCCGCAACTCCTACTCGGCGACCAAGGCGGCCCTGATCGGCATGGCCCGAGCCAGCGCCCTGGAACTCGGGCCGCACGGGATCACCGTGAACTGCCTCGCCCCCGGTCCGTTCCTGACCGATCTGCCCGCGTCGGTTCTCAGCGACGAAGAGCGGCAGGCCTTTGCCAAGCGGACGGCGCTCGGCCGCTGGGGCGACCCCAAGGAACTCGCCGGCCCGGCCCTGCTCCTCGCCAGCGACGCCGGCAGCTACATCACCGGCGAGACAATCGTGGTCGACGGCGGCGCGCTGTGTCGGGTGTTCTGACAACCTACCCGCACCGCCCCACACGATCCGAGCCGTCCCGACGCACGTCGGGATCATGGAACGGAGGGCGGAAGCCCGGCGGTGAGGCCGCCATGCCGCTGGCGCATGCGGCTCGTGTTGATCTCTGTCGGCGGCGCACGTGACGGGTCGCAGGTCATGCCCCGAAGGGGCTACGGAATGTAGCCAGGGGTGACGCGAAGCGGAACCCCTGGATGTGGTAACCCCAGAATGCCCCGCCCCGTGAGGGGCGGAGGACGGCATGTGCAGGAATTCCTCCACCCCTCCGGGACCGCACGACGAACGGAACCATCGGCACGCGGCCTGCGCGCTGTACAATCCACCAACGACTCGCTGGCATCATCCGAGGAACGCACTCTCCGTGGATCTCAACTGCCCGACGTGTGGCTATGACCTCCGGCATCTTCAGCAATGCCGCTGCCCGGAGTGCGGTACGCCCTTCGTTCCGGGTCAGTTGTCGCGCGAGATCGAGCACATGCGTCGAAGCGCTAGCCGCTTGGCTTTCTGGAGCGGCGCCGTGCCTGCCGTCGTCATCGTGATCACAAGTGCCGAGTTTCTGCTGTTGCGAGCCGGCGTGTGGGTGATGTACCTGGTGATTCTGATGACCGTTGCAGGTGGGCTTTTCGCTTGCGCTGTTGCTTCAAGTCTGCTCTCGCGCGCTTGGGCACGCTTCATTCTGCTCCGCGTGAGCGGGCGCCTCGTTGATAGCCCCGGCTGGCTTGTGGTTGTCGCGTGCGGAGTCGCACTGGTTGTATGCCAGTCCGCGCTGATTCTGGTTTTCGTTGCGTGGGTGGGACGATTTGTGGGCGTGCCTTGACGGTGCGTGAGAACATGGCCAAACGCCTGGACACAATCCTCGTCGTCGACGTCGAATCGACCTGCTGGGAAGGGTCGGCCCCGCCCGGTCAGGTCAGCGAAATCATCGAGATCGGCTTGTGTACGGTCGACGTGGCCACGCTCGAACGCGTCGAGAAGCGCAGCATTCTCGTCAAACCGGTGCGGTCGGAGATCAGCGCGTTTTGCACCGAGTTGACCACGCTCACGCCGGACATGTTCGATGATGACGCCGCTGCGCTCGCCGAGGCGACGGAGATCCTCGAAAGGCAGTACCATTCCCGCGGTCGCCTCTGGGCGAGTTGGGGTGACTACGACCGCCGTCAGTTCGAGCGCGTCTGCGCCGACCAGTCCGTGCGCTACCCGTTCGGCGCCGGCCATCTCAACGTCAAGACGCTGTTCGCAACCGCGATGGGCCTGCGGCGCGAAACAGGCCTGGCCGGCGCCTGCGAGCGGCTGGGCCGGACCCTTGAGGGCACGCACCACCGAGGCCACGACGACGCCTGGAACATCGCTGGCGTGCTCTGCCTGCTGCTGCGGCGAATGAGAGACGGAGACCTGCGGCAACAGTGACGTGCAGGGGCTACCCATGGAGATCGCACCACCGACGCTTCCGCTAAGTCGAGAGCAATTCGCGGCCGCTCTCCAGACAGGCCACGGCCGGGCGTTGTGGCACGTCCAAGAGCACGGCGCAAAGGGCTTCGAAGACCTCATCCTTGACGCATGCGTTCACAATCGCGCCTACGATCCGCAGTGCGAGGACAACCGTGCCGCGTGGATGGTCGAGATGCTTGACGCGGGCGGTCTCGTCGATCGCCTGCGCGGGCTGATCCTCGGTGCATTCACAACGGCCGGCGGCGACAACCGCTTCTGGGATCTGACTCAACTGTGTTCGATCGCGGCAATGCTTGCATCGCGCGGGGATCACGATGCCCGAGACGCGCTGTACACAGCATTCCAGAAGAATGAGGAGTCATGGGATCTCATCGGGGCAGAGGAAATCATGACGCTCGATGGAAGTGACGGCCTCATCTTTGTTGCGGAGCGCATCGGTTCGTGGACTCGCAACACGCCGGACACCCACGTGGATGAGATGCCGCTGCGCTGGTTCGACGACCGGCACGGCGAGGGCGCCGGGCTCCGCGCCCTGCAACTGGTCGCTGAGCGAAACGACGACGTCCGGCTGTACCTGTCCCGGCTCGCTGAACCGGAGCCTGCGAAAGACACGGATCCGATCCACCCCACGTTCCGCGGCGGTTACAGGCGGATCGAATCGGTGCTGCCGATTCTGCGACCGCCGGTGGCTGATTGGGAGAGGCTCCGCTCGATTCGTGCCGCGCAGGTCATCCACGAGGTTCGGACGTCGGACCCGTCGGCGAACCGGTACTGGTTCGCCGGATGGGGCAAGCATGCAAGCGACGGTGAGCTTCAGCAGATTGTCGACGTGATGTTCGACGAAACCGATGCGGGGCGGCTGTACAAGTACCTGCGCGTCTTTCACTGGCGGGCGCCACCCCGATTCGACGCACGGTTGCTGGGTCTTGCCGAGCATG
>CAYMME010000176.1:0-16311 GCA_964391465.1 uncultured Planctomycetales bacterium | reverse complement strand
CGCGCTGGATCAAGGACGCCGACGACTTCTACGTAGCCGGGCGCGAGCTGACGCCGTTCATCCTCGCGGCCACAATCACCGCCACCAACGTGAACATGTACAGCTTCATCGGCCAGGCGGGAGCGGCCTACAAGAGCGGCCTCGGCATCATCTGGCACACCTGGGTCGGGAACATGATGCTCGTGTTCGCGGGGATCTTTGTGGTGCCCATGATGCGGCGCCTGCGGATCCGGACCGTGCCCGAGTTCCTCGAAATGCGCTACAATCGCTTCATTCGCCTCTTCATCGGGACGCTCTGGGCGCTCAAGCTGTGCTTCTGGCTGGCCGTGATCCTGACCGCGGCCACGGCCGCCGCGACGGGTATCACCGGAATCCAGGATCCGTGGCTCTGGTTCGTCGCGTTCGCGGCGATCGCCATCGTCTACAGCGCGGTGGGCGGGGCCTGGGCCGTGGCGATCACCGACACCGTCCAGTTCGTCGTCATGCTGGCCGGCGGACTGATCGTGCTGCCGCTGGCCATGAGCAAGGTCGGGTGGCTGCCCACGCTGTTCGAAACCTACGAGGCCAAGGGGATGTCCGACCGACTCTCTCTGGTGTCGCGCGGGCAGGAGTTCAACTGGCTGTTCATCGTGTCCATGATTCTGCTCGGTGCGAAGTGGGCATGTATCGATCAGGCGATCCTGCAACGTGCGTTCGGCGGGCGCGACCCGCGGACGGTGGCCAAGGGCATGGTGCTGTCGGGGATCATCACGACGCCGTTCGCGTTTGTCTGGCTTCTCCCGGCCCTGGCCGTGACCGAACTCGTCCCCGGCGTGGCGAAGGGCGACGAGGCCATGCCGCTGTTCTTCGCGACGTACCTGCCCGCGGGCGTGCTGGGGCTGGTCATGTGCGGATTGCTGGCCTCGCAGATGTCCACGATCAGCGCGGACATCAACTCGGTCGCGACGCTGTTCGCCAACGACGTGTATCACAACCTCCGCCGCAAGGCGTCGCCGAAGCAGATGCTTCGCGTCGTGCGCATCGCGACGCTGGTCGCGGGCGTGCTGATGATCCTGTTCGCGCACTACGTCGTGAGCCGGTTCGGAGGCGTTGTGCGCGCAAACCTGACCATCGTCGCGATCTTCGACATGCCGATCTTCGTCATCGCCATCGTGTACGGGCTGCTGTGGCGCCGGACGAACTGGCAGGGCGCGGTCGGCGGGTACGTGATCGGCGCGCTGGCGGGACTGGCGTGCTACCTCTTCTTCCAGAGCAAACCGGATCTGAGCGGGTACGGATTCGTGCAGGTCATGTTCGGCGAGGTCACCGACTGGAGCCCGTGGGCCAAGAGCCTGGCCGCGATCGCGAGCACGGCCGGGGCCCTGATCGGCACGCCGGCAGTGACGCTCTGCTTCCGCCGACAGGCCGAAACACCGGCCATGCAACAGATCCGCGAGGCGTTTGCAGCGTCGCGCGACGAGGAAGAAGACGGACAGGGTTTCGGGCTAAAGCCGAAGTCGACGGGCGGCCGGATCGGCTTGGCCCTCCTGGCGATAGGCTTCGTAGTATTCCTGGGCGGCGTGCTCTCGGCCGGTGTAGGTTTTGGCGGCGCGTCGCAGGCAGCCGTCGGCGGCATGCTGATCTTCTTTGCCGGCGGATTGACGCGCGTGTACAGCGATTGACGGACGGCGCACAACGCGCGACGGAACGGGATGCAAGTGATGTTCGACTGGATGACCTGGAGCGTGTGGCTGGTCGGGTTGATCATCCTCGTGACCTGGATCATCGTCCCGATCCGAGAGTTCGCCGCCATGCGGAAGAGGATGCGGGAGCGAGGGACGCAGGGACGGAGGGACGAAGGGACGAAGTAGCAAAGCGCTGCGTACTCGCCGCCTTCCGAACCGCGCCCGTGAGGAAGCGGCAGAACCGAGACGCGACCGGGAGGGAGCGTGGGCAGTGCCTTCAGTAATCGACACGGAGGCCAAGCACGCGCGGCGAGGCAATAGCGACACCCGCGTTTCGGGCGCGATGATGAACGACGCCGAGCACCAAGCAACGCGACTGCGGCTCGATACCGATGGGAACATCGATGAGGATCTCCTCTGCCTCAAGTGCGACTACAACCTGCGCGGGCTCGATCCCAACCGCCGCTGCCCCGAGTGCGACATGGCCGTCGGCCGCTCGATCCACGGTGACATGTTGCGCTTCTGCGATCCCGCGTGGGTGGAGAGACTGGCGAGCGGGATGGACTGGATTCGCCTCGGCGTGATCCTCGGCCTCACGGCGTTCATTCTGATCCTGGCTCTTGTCGCCACGACGAGTGCGCCTCGTGCAGCAATGGCGAGCGTGAGTGGTCTCGTGGCTGGAGCCGTTGTCGCCACGATCGGGTTCATCCTCGTCATTGGGTTTTGGAAAGCGACGAGTCCGGAGCCGGACCGGCCCAGTCGCCAACGGGTTCTTGATGCCAGGGTCTTGGCCCGCTACTGCACGGAGGGAGGGCTTCTGCTCGCGCTTGTCGGTGGACTCTGCCTGGTGCCGGATAGCCAACTGACGGTCGCGTTGTGGCTGATCGTGGTTGCGACCGGCGCCGGCGCAATCGGTTCGGTCTGCTTGCTTGTCTACGCCATCGGCATCGCGCGGCGCGTTCCCAGCACCGCGTTGGCGTCTGAAACACGCATCGTCGTGTCCGGCATCGCGTTCACAACGGCACTACCTCTGCTCGTATCAGTTCTGTCTCGTGTCACCGGCGGTCCGGCGGCAGTTGGTTCGCTCGAGTGCATGTTGATCCCAAGCATGGTGGGCGCCTTGATCTTCTGGGCTTGGGCTGCGGCGCTGATCGACCGCTACCGCGGGGCGCTGCGCATCACGGCGCAGGAAGCGCGAGCGACATGGGCACGCCCACCGGACTTCGGCGATGATGGTTCCGACAGAGACGGTACACGCTCCCCTTCGGGTCGCAGCTAAGCAGCCCTCCGCGGTTACGGGGATGTGGATCGAACCGCAATCCGCGCGGGTTCTATGCGGAAGCCAGCGCTTCGGCGAGCGCGTCGATCTGCTGCTTGGTGCGTTTTTCGGTGACGGCCACGAGGAAGCAGTCGGACAGGTCGGGCTGCCAGCGGGCGAGGGGTACACCGGCGAGGATGTCTTGCTTGCGGCAATGCTCGAGCACGGCGCTCACGTCCTTCGTCGTCCGAACGACGAACTCTTTGAAGAACGGGGCGTCGAAGCGCAGCTCGAACCCGTCGAGCGCGGCGATCTGCGTGGCGGCGTAGTGGGCCTTGTCGAGGCAGAGTGAGGCCACGCGGGCGATCCCGCGCCGGCCCATGGCCGAGAGGTACACGGCGGCCCGCAGCGCGAGCAAGCCTTGGTTCGTGCAGATGTTCGACGTGGCCCGCTCGCGCCGGATGTGCTGCTCGCGCGTCTGCAGGGTCAGGCAGTAGGCCCGCCGGCCGACGTTGTCGTGCGTGGCCCCCACGAGCCGGCCCGGCAGCTTGCGGACGTACTTCTCGCGGCAGGCCATGATCCCCAGGTACGGCCCGCCCAGCGACATCGGGATCCCCAGCGCCTGCCCCTCGCCGACGACGATGTCGGCACCCAGGTCGCCGGGACGTTTGAGCACGCCGCAACTGATCGGATCGACCACCGCAATGAGCAGGGCCCCGGCCTCGTGGGCGATCTCGGCGGCGCGGTCGAGGTGCTCGACGCAACCGAAGAAGTTCGGCGTCTGCACGACGACGGCAGTCGTGTCGCCGTCGGCCGCGCGGGCCAGTTCGTCGAGGTCGGTAAGACCGCCCGCCAGACCAACCGTGACCGGCTCGAGCGGCAGGTCGGTCGCGTACGTGTTCAGGACGGCGCGACAGTCCGGCTGCACGGCCGCCGAAACCAACACCCGCTTGCGGCCGTTGACCGCGCGGGCCATCAGCACCGCCTCGGCCACCGACGACGCCACCTCGTAGAGCGACGCGTTCGACACGTCCATGCCGGCGAGCTGGCAGATGAGCGTCTGGTACTCGTACAAGGCCTGCAACGACCCTTGCGACGCCTCGGCCTGGTACGGCGTGTAGGCGGTAACGAACTCCGACTGACCGGCGAGGGCATCGACCACTGTCGGAATGAAGTGATCGTACGCCCCGCCCCCCAGGAAGCAGACCTGCTGGTCGCAGTGGCGGTTCGCGTCGGCCAGTTCGTTCAGGTGGTCGAGCAGCTCCAGCTCCGACAGCGCGGGCGGGATGTCGAGCGGCCGGTCGAGACGCAGCTCGGGCGGGATGTCGCGGAACAGATCGTCCAGGCTCTCGACACCGATGGTGCCGAGCATCGTTCGGACGTTGTCGTCGGTGAGCTGCACGAAGTCCATCGGTGCGATCCCGCCTCAGCCCGCGAGCTGTTTCTCGTACGCCGACTTGTCCAGCAGACCGTCCAGCGGCGAAAGGTCATCGGTCTGGACCTTGACCATCCAGCCTTTGCCGAACGGGTCGTCGTTCACCAGCTCAGGCTGATCGACCAGAGCTTCGTTGACCTCGGTCACGGTGCCGCCCACGGCGCAGAACAGCTCACTGGTGGCCTTCACCGATTCGATCTCACCGACGATTGCGCCGGCCTCGATGATTTTGCCGGCCGCCGGCAAATCGACGTAGGTGATGTCGGTCAGCTCGTCGGCGGCGAACTGCGTGATGCCGACAGTGACGGTGTTCCCGTCGGCGCGGTGCCATTCGTGGCTTTCCGTCATGCGACAATCGTCGGGGATGGACACGGCTGGTGACTCCGGTTCTGGCGGTCAGGTTTACTTACGCTTGTAGAACGGCAACGGCACGATCCGGGCGTCGGCGGCCGTGCCGCGAATGTCGACTCTGACGGACGTGCCCGGCTCGGCGAGGGCGGCGTCGACGAAGCCCATGGCGATCGACGCATCGAGCGTCGGACTGAACGTGCCGCTGGTTACGACGCCCACGGTGTGACCGTCGCCGTCGCCGTCGCCGTCGAGGATGTTCATGTCCTGGCGAGCGATGCGTTTGCCGTCGAGTTGCAGGCCGACGAGCTTGCGCTTGGGCCCGGCCTCGGCCACCGCCCGCATGGGCTCGACCCCGATGAAGTCCTTCGACAGATCGACGCACCAGCCCTGGCCGGCCGTGATCGAGTCGATCTGCTCGGTCAGCTCGTGGCCGTACAACGGCATCGCGGCCTCGAGACGCAGCGTATCCCGCGCCCCGAGCCCGGCGGGCCTGATCTCGGCCCCGGCGTTTTTCGCTCCGTCGACGATGAACTGCCAGGCCATCGCGATCGCCCCGGCCGGCAGCACGACCTCGATGCCGTCCTCGCCCGTGTAGCCGGTGCGGAAGATCGTGTACTCCATGCCCATGTAGCTGCCGGTCGTGAACCCGTAGCGCCCCAGGTCCGACACCTCGAACGGCAGGATCCGGCCGGCCAGTTCGATCGTCACCGGCCCCTGGATGGCGATCATCGCGGTCTCGGTCGTCTTGTCCTCGACCGTCGCGTCCAGGCCGTCGGCGTGGCCCGACAGCCAAGCGACGATCTTCTCACGGTTCGACGCGTTGCAGACCACACCCCAGTGCGACTCGTAGCGCGAGACGATCACATCGTCGAGAATGCCGCCCGACTCGTTGCAGACGTGGGAGTAGTACGACCGGCCCACCTTCGCGTTGCCGAGCTGACGCGTGCAGGTCTTCTGGAGCAGGTCACCGCCCTGCCCGCCGCGAACCAGCAGCCGGCCCATGTGCGAGATGTCGAAAATCGTGCACCCGGTGCGCGTCTGCTGATGCTCTTCGACGATGGACGTATAGAGCAGCGGCATCTCCCAGCCGGCAAAGTCCACCAGCCGGGCTCCGAGCTGTTGGTGAATCGAATGAAGCGGTGTCTGCAACACGTTGTGGTTTCCTCCGGGGTACTCCGCGTCCTCGCAGACCGCTTATCTAGATTGACGGCGAGGAAGTGTCAAGCGACGGCGAGTCATCCTTGCCCGCAAGCAGACTTGTTCGCGGCAAGAACCCTTCCCTCAATCGCTTTGAGCACCTCGTAGTCGCTCGGGTACGGCGACTCGAACGCCGGGCGCAGGGGGATGGGGACGTCGTCCATGCGGTAGACGGTGCCGGGGGTGTTGATGCCGTAGGTGGCGGTGGTGAAGGCCACGGTGGCGATGCGGGCGGTCTCGGACAGTTTCGGGTCGAGACAGATGACGGGGATCGCGGCCAGCCGCTCCCGGGCGGGCTGGGCGAAGTTGGCGTACGGGTCGGCCGCAAGGATCAGGGCGGCGTCGGCCTCGTGGCGGGACAGCGTGTCGATCGTCGTGTATTCGCCGGGGTTGAAACGCGGGTAGCCACGGGCGAAGTTCACGCCGAACGGGTAGCCGGTCTGCCACGTGACGACGTGGTCCGCCCCGGTGACGTTGCCGTGTCCGCGCATCGGCTTGACCACGAACCGCGTATAGCGGTTCAAGTCGCGAGCCAGAGCAAGGGCGGCCTCGACGTTGAGGTGCTTGCCGCGCGTCATCGTCAGACCCATGCCGAACATGAACGCACCGAACCGGCACGACTTCATGCGAGCGGCCAGGTCCTCGAGTTGCTCGAGCGACACGCCGATCTCGTCCGCAACAGACGCATCCAGCTTGACGCCTTTGACCAACGCCCGCAGCGCCCACAGGGCCTCGAAGTCCTTTCGCGGCTTGATCTGCAGGAAGATGTCGGAGGCCGGTGCGGCCTTGCTCTTGCGCACGTCGACGAGCACCACCGTGCGGTCCTTGCGACCCTTGGGCACGAACAGTCCCTTGGGCATGGTCGAGTAGACGGCCATGTGCCGCGGGTGCGACTCGGCCGGGTTCGAGCCCCAGAAGATCACCAGGTCGGCCCGGTTCTTGATCTCGCCGAGCGTGCACGTAACCTCGCCCACGCCCTGAAAAGCCATCCCCGACGGGCCGTGGCAGACCGACGTGGTGGTGTCGATGCAGCCGCCGATGCGGTCGGCGATGCCGACGATCACACGCTGGGCCTCGGTGGTCGTGTCGGACAGTCCGTAGACAATCGGGTACTTGGCGTCGAGGAGAATCTGCGCCGCCCGCTCGACCGCCGCTTCGAGTGTCGCCTCCTTTCCCTCGATCGTGGCCACGGGGCGATCCTCGATGTGGTGATTGGCGAACCACGATTTGCCGAGCACGCACGCGTTCTTGGCCTTGGTGATCCGGTTGTTCTCGACCGTCAGCTCCATGTCGTCGCACACGCATCCGCAGAAGGTGCACACGGCATCCTTGACGACCTTGAGCGACGTGTCCGACTCGTTCGTACTGACCACGGCAAGACCTCCAGCGCCTCGGTGGGCGCAATCATCACAAGCAAACGCGCGCCCGGCCCGAGCGCGAGGGGCATATCCTAGCACAGACGGCAAGCTGCCCCAAACACCCGAGGAGAGCATGCGGGTGCCCCATCCATCGTCCCGGCGCGCCGGGATATGCGATGGGTGGGGGACGGAACGTACGGCGCGAACCACGGCCGCGACTCGACAACGTCCGATGCGAGGCGTTTGCCGACCGAGGCACGAGAGGGTATGACGGCGCACCGGAACCGAGCAGGGAGCGAGCATGATGGATGGTGCAACGATTGTGTGGGCGGCCGCGTTATCCGCGTTATTGCCGGCCGCGGGCGAGCGCGAGGGGAATGCCGCCGGTGCCGTCGACCGAAAACGCGTAGTCGAAGAGGTGCTGGCGGGGCGCTTCGACTGGCAGGTCAGCCGGCCCGTCCTGGGACCGGCGAAGCGAGCGGCGAACCCCTGCTACGCGGTGAAGGATCCCTCCGTCGTGCGCTACGACGGTCGCTGGCACCTGTTCCACACGATCCGCAGCCGCAAGCCGCCGCTCCAGATCGAGTACGTGTCGTTCGCCGAGTGGGACGAAGCGGCCGCGGCGAAACGTCATGTGCTCGCCCTTCACGACGGCATGTTCTGCGCCCCGCAGGTGTTCCACTTCGCCCCGCAGAGTAAGTGGTACCTGATCTACCACGTAGTCAACCCGCGGCGCAACGGAGCCATCCAGCCCGTCTACTCGACCACGACCGACATCGCAGACCCGACCTCGTGGACGAAGGCCACGCCGCTCATCGTGGCCAAGCCGCTGGACGCGAAGCTGTGGATCGACTTCTGGGCAATCTGCGACGCGACACGGGCCCACCTTTTCTTCACGTCCCACGACGGGCGGATGTGGCGAACCGAGGCGGCGCTGGCCGACTTCCCGCGCGGTTGGGGTCAGGCGACGGTGGCATTGCGAGACCGTTTCTGGGAAGCCAGCCACACCTACCGCCTCAAAGGCTTGGACAAGTTCCTCACGGTCGTCGAGATGCGCGTGGCCGACGGGCGACGGTACTTCAAGGCCTACACTGCGAACGCACTCGACGGGCGGTGGGAGCCCGTGGCCACCTCCGAGGACAAGCCGTTCGCCGGTCCGTCCAACATCCGTTTCGCCGGCGAGCGATGGGCCGACTCGATCAGCCACGGCGAGCTCATCCGAACGGGCCACGACCAAAACCTGGAGATCGACCCCGCGCACCTGCGGTTCCTCTTCCAGGGCGTGACCGACGAAGCTCGCCAGGGCAAGCCGTACCCCGAGATCCCATGGAGACTCGGCATACTAGAACCGGTGCGACGGAGGACCGGTCGCTGACCGTCAGGCCCAGGAGCGGAATGACGAATGACGAAAGAAGCCCGAATGACGAATGACGAAGGCGGCAGCACGTCTGCGTTCGTCATTCGGGCTTCGTCATTCTTTCGTCATTCGTCATTCGACATTCGACATTGCACCTCGGCGGTTGACATTGCTCATGAGCGCGACTATCGATCGGTCGCGCGTGGCCCGCGAACGACTGGTCACTCTCGGAGACGGTGCTAGCCGTGAGCATTCTCGACATCATCACCATCCTGATCGTGCTGTCGGCGCTGTTCAGCTACGTGAACCACCGCTACATCCGCCTGCCCACCACCATCGGCGTCATGCTCATCGCGCTGGTGATCTCGCTTGCCATGATCCTGATCGACGCTGCCGGCGCGAACATCCGCGAGCCCGCCCGCACGTTGCTCGAGCAAGTCGATTTCGATGAGGCGCTATTGCACGGCATGCTGGGGTTCCTGCTCTTCGCCGGCGCGCTGCACATCAATCTGAACGACCTCGCACAGCAGAAATGGATCATCAGCTCGCTCGCGACCGTCGGCGTGATCGTCTCGACCTTCCTCGTCGCGGGGATGACGTACGTACTTCTCAAGGTGCTGGGTGTCGGTATCGATTTCCAGTACTGCCTGCTCTTCGGCGCCCTGATCTCACCGACCGACCCCATCGCCGTGCTCGGCATCCTGAAGACGGCCGGTGCGCCCAAGAGCCTCGAGACGAAGATCACGGGCGAGTCGTTGTTCAACGACGGCGTCGGCGTCGTGGTGTTCGTCGTGCTGCTGGAGCTCGTCCGGCACCCCCACGACGTGACGGCCGGGCATGTGGTGCTCGTATTCCTCGAAGAGGCCGTCGGCGGTGTCCTGTTCGGCCTCGCCATCGGCTGGCTCGCCTACCTGCTGCTCAAGAAGGTCAACAACTATCAGGTCGAGGTTCTGCTCACGCTCGCGCTCGTGATGGGCGGCTACCGGCTGGCCACGATGATCCACACCTCCGGGCCGATCGCCATCGTCGTCGCCGGCCTGCTGATCGGCAACCACGGGCGGCGCCTGGCCATGTCCGAGACCACGTGCGAGCACCTCGACACGTTCTGGGAACTGGTCGACGAAATCCTCAACGCCGTCCTGTTCGTGCTCATCGGGCTGGAGATCCTCATCATTCTCGAACCCGAGTCGTACAAGACCGCGTATCTGGCGGCAGGCGTGCTCGCGATTCCCGTCGTCCTGCTCGCGCGGTTCATCAGCGTAGGCGGTGCGGTTACGGCCCTGCGGACGCGCCGGTCCTTCAGCCCCGGCGTGATCTCGATCCTGACCTGGGGCGGCCTGCGGGGCGGAATCTCCGTCGCCCTCGCCCTGTCAATCGACAAGCAATGGCCGGAGCGCAACGAGATCCTGGTGATCACCTACGCGATCGTCGTTTTCTCGATCCTCGTGCAGGGTCTGACCATCAGCAAGGTAGTGCGCCGCGCCGTGGCAGCGCAGCCAAACGAAGAGGCCGGCGCAACCTGAGCAGTGAGGCGGGGTGCCCCATCCTTCGCGGCCTTATGCGAAGGGTGGGGGACGGAAAAGCTCACCCAGCGGTCAGAGGTCAGGTGGGCCACCTTCTCAAAGGCCGGGTCACGATTCGGGCAAGTGAATCGCGTCCCCCATGTCTGAAGACATGGGCCACCCATTCGATACCAACAGACTGTTGTCCGAAGGCAGGAGAGGTCACAACGTGAGAACCGTGTTCCCAATGACGTTGCTCGGTATCGCCGCCGGCGTTTGTGCGACACCTACGGTCTCGGCCGAGACAGTCGCTCTGTGGCTCTTCGACGATCCGCCGGGGTCGCGTGTGGCCGTCGACGCAAGCGGGCACGGGTACCATCTCACGCTCGGTCCGGACGCGGCCATCGTCGCGGGCGGCAAGTTCGGAAACGCCCTCGACGCCGACGCGACCGACGGCGACGGGCTGGGTGCATACCGGTACCGGGCCGAACCCGCTCTGAACCCCGGCGACCGGAGCTGGACGCTGGAGTGCTGGGCCCGGGCAAAGCCGACCATGCGCAGCGACAACCGCATCTGGGGCCTGTCCGGCGTCAACTACATCGACTACGGCCGCGGGGACAACCTCATCGGCCTCAACGTCGCGAGCCGGTTCCTGCCCATCGACGCGGTCGACGGCTGGAACAAGCCCACCGGAAACATCGAGGCCGACGCGAACTACCAGCACCTGGCCGTGGTCTACGACGCCGCGGCGAAGCAACTCCGCCATTACTTCGACGGGCGGCTTCAGTTTGCCGTCAAGGGAACCTGGAAGTCGGTCGTGACCGGCACGCCGCCGCACGCCGACGTGGTGTTCCCGCCGCACTACCCGATGCTGCAAGTCGGCATGCGCGACGCGATCCAGCAATGGGATTACCGCGAGCTCCACGCGGCGAAGCGCCACATGAAGAAGTTCCAGGGCCACCTGGACGAGATGCGTCTCTCCGACGAAGCCCTGTACGCCAACGACTTCGTGCCGCCGCGCAGTCTGGCTCGGCCCTTCTTACGCGTGCGACCCGCACCACTGAGCTTCACCGTAGTCAAGGAACAAGGCCCCACTGCAGCGCAACAACTCAACGTATCGTCCGGCCGGTTCTCGCTGGACTGGTCGGCGAAGGAAGACATCCCGTGGCTGTCACTGCAACCGGACAGCGGGACCGCTGACGGTAGCGGGCAGCGCATCGAGGCGCGCGTCGACGCATCGAAGCTATCGAGCGGAAGCTACATGGGCGTGATTCGCTTCGAGGCGGGGGGCGCAACGAACGGTCCGGTCTTGATACCCGTGCACGTCACAGTGACCAGCACCAGCAAGGTCAGGGACATCGGTGCGCACAGGCAACTGTTCATCGACGACCGCTTCATCGAGCACAGCGAGAACGTCACACTGCGCATCAATCAGCCCGAGAAGGTGCCCGTCGAGTTCGAGGCCGCAAACGAGATGCCGCTGTACCCCTGCAACGTCATCCACGATCACGAGGCGGGCGTCTTCCGCATGTACTACAGCGCGTTCAACGGTACCCGCGTCAACTACGCCGAATCGACCGACGGCATTCGCTGGACCAAACCCGGACCAGATCGGAAGCAGCTCGGTGTGCTCACCGGCGATGGTCCTTCGAAGACGCTCGCGCCGCTCCAGTTCCTGTCCACCGTGATGCGTGATCCGCATGACGTGCCCGAGCGGCGCTACAAGGCGCTGGAGGAACGGCGGTTCCCGGACGCGCCGAACCGCAACGGCGTCTATGCACTCTACTCGCGCGACGGCTTGCACTTCACCGAGCACGGGCGCGTGATGCCCATCCTGTCGGAGGGGGCGCCGTATGCGTACTGGGACGCGCGAATCGGCAAGTACGTTGCGTACATGCGCGTGCAAAACACGCGCAAGGGGTTGCAGCAGATTCAGGGCAACCAGTTCTTCTACCGGCCCGGCTTCAGCTACGACGCCCCAAACGGACTGGTGGACGCCGTCGCGCCGGAGACGATGTTCCGACCCGGCTACGAGAACCTGCGCTCGGTCGGGCGCATCGAGACGAACCGACTGCTCGATCCCTGGCCGATGCCCGCCAATGCCCCACCCACCGACTACACGACACCCCGTCACGTGCCGATGGTCCTGGCCGCCGATCCATGGGACGGCTTCGCCGATTTCTACACGGGCATCGTGGAGATGTACCCGCACGGGCAGGACGTCTACCTGCTGTTCCTCACGCCGTTCCGCCACTTCCATCCCTCGCGACAGCCGTGGTTCTACCGCTTCGACGACGCCAACGGCCCCATCGACATCCAACTGGCCGTCAGCCGCGACGGCATCCGTTGGCAGCGACTCGACCGCCGCCCCTACGTCGCCCCCGGGATGACCGACGAGTGGGATCGTTGGTTGATGTTCATGGGCCGAGGCATGGTGCGCCGGGGGAACTACGTCTACCAGTACTACTGGGGCACGTCGCGGCTACACGACTCGATCTACCTGCGCCCCGAAATCGAGAAGGTCGAGCTCACGAAGACCTCCGCGTCGCATCTCGGCGCGTTGCGGCAGCGCCTCGACGGTTTCGTCTCCGCCGATGTCGACCACAAAGGCGGCTCGATCACCACCCCGCCGATCGTCTTCGGCGGCACGCGGCTGCTGCTCAACCACAACACGGCCGGAATGGGCACGATTTTCGTCGAGCTGCGCGACCTGAACGGCCTGCCCATCCCCGGCCACAGCCTCGCTGATTGCGAGGAGATCACCGGCAACGACGTGGCCTGGGAAGTGCGCTGGCGAGGCCGCAGCGACCTGTCCGCCCTGCGCGGCAAACCGGTCAAGTTGCATTTCAGGATGGCGAACACGAGACTGTACGCGTTCCAGTTCGTCGAGGACGGGAAGTAGAACACCCGGAACCCTGTTCGTGGAGTCATCTCTGATGCGAAGAAACGTACTGCGCCTCACGGTGGTCGTTGCGGTTGTGTTGGCAGCGATGCCGACGTTGGTCTCCGCCGACGAGAACGCGTTCACGATAACGATGCGCGTCGACTTCGGTCAGGACATCGGACAGAACTTCGGCACGCTGTTCGAGGCCCGCAACGCCCAAGGCCGCGTCGTCGCCGGCGCGGGATACCTCGGCACCTACAACACGCAGGCCCGCAGCGACCGACGGCTCGTACACTACTACGTCAAGCCGTCCGGAGAGCATGTCTTCAAACCGCAAGTGCTGCCGCGGCCCACGACGGACGCGGGTACGTACCTCTACGAGTACGACAACAAGCTGTTCTCCAAGCCTCGCGGCGGCGCGACCCACAAGGAGCTACGCGTGTGGGACGAGGCCAAGAACCGCTGGCAGATCGACGACAAGACCGTTCCCTTCAGCATTCGCGTTGGCGATGCAGTGCTGACGACGCATGCGCGCGGCGTGGAATGCGCCGGCCGCCCCGTCCTGAAACTCGAAAAAGACGAAGGCTTGCTGTGCGAGCCCTACTACGCGAACGGGTTCCTTTGCTTCCGCCGCCGGGACGGCGAGGCCTCGCCCCCGTTGAATGAACTCGTGGCGTGCCGGTGGACTTCGGATCAGGACGGCAAGGCCAAGCTCTCCGAAGGCAAGACGGTCGCCATGGGCACGCCGCGCGAGTTCTGCTACGCGTGGGGGCAACTCGGTGATCAGGTCGTCGGAGCCACCAACACCGGCGGCGTCTACGCATTCGACGGCCGTACCTGGAAGACCCTGCTCGAGCCGGACGTGAACGTCAGCTTCCAGATCTACGCCATGCTCAACTACCGCGACAAGTTGCTCATGGGGCAGTACCCGACCGGCGAGTTGTTCGAGTACGACGGCGTGAACTTGAGGCACATCGAGAACTGGCCGCCGGTAATGCCCGGCGTGCGCAAGCAGGCCCGCGAGGCCCAGACACTCACCATCTACGGCGGCGACATGTACGCCGGCGTCTGGCCGTGGGCAGAGGTCTGGCGCTATGACGACGCCCGCTCGAAGTGGTTCTTTGCCGGCCGGATGTTCACCCACCCCGAACTGACGGACAAGAAGACGCACCCGTACGAGGAGGAGACCAAGAAGCTCGGTTCGGTTCTGAACCGCTGGGGCCAACGCGTCACCAGCCTCGTGCCGCTGGGCGACGCCCTGTTCATCTCCACGTCATCCAAGGGTGGCACGCCGTGGGAGCCGAAGTTCGCCTTCCTCGCCAACGACAAGTGGAAGGAGTACGGCAAGGTCTATCGCTACCGAAAGCCCGGCAGCCTCGCCGCCCACACCGAGTGGAAGAACGACCCGACGACGCTCGAGTTCCAGTTCACCGGCGACCGGATGACCATCCGCCAGGACGGCAAGCAGTTGGGATCGACGCAGTTCAAGGCCAAGCCGGCCGCCGCGATTGCACCACAGAAAACGCAGTGGGGCCAAGGAGTCTTCGGCAAGTTCCGCGGCAAGATCGAGAAGCATAGCGTCTCGGCGGGCAGCAACTAGCGCAAGCGTGCGTACCCATTCCGAACCGCGACCGTAAGGGAGCGGCAGATCCGCAACGCGGATCCTAGAAGCTCGTCAATGCTCAACAAGTCATTCATTCCGTTCCTTCTTGCGTCGCTCACCGCCTCGTGGGCACCCGCGGCCGAGCGCACATGGAACGTCGGCACGCGCAAGCAACTGTTCATCGACCGCCGATTCATCGAGCGCAGCGAGAACGTCACCCTGCGCATGAACCCCGCACAGAAGCTAGGGCTCGTGCTCGACTCGACCGCCGCCCCGTGGGAGGACGGCACCGGCCACGTGTTGGCCGTCATCGACACCGGCCCCAAGATCCGCATGTACTACGGTGCCTACACGCACGCGGGCAACGCCATCGCCGTCGTCGAAAGCGAAGACGGCCTGCACTGGGTGCGCCCAAACCTCGGACTTGTCGAGATCGGCGGAAACCGGAACAACAACGTGCTGAGGTGCAGCCAACGGGACTGCCCGGAGGTCGCCCACGTCTACTACGACAAGCGGGACGTCCCCGCCCGTCGATACAAGTTGTTCATCACGCGAGGCGGCGAGAACTTCGACCCCAAGCGAGACGGCGTCTTCGCGTACACGTCGGCCGACGGCATCCACTTCGAGGAAGCCGGGCAGGTGCTGCCGCGTTACATCGACAACCCGGCCATCGTCAACTGGGACGAGAAGCTCGGCAAGTACGTGGTCTTCACCCGCGCGTTCATCCCGGGTGCGGAGAATCAGCGGCAGATCGCCCGCATCGTCACCGACGATCTCCTCAAGCCGTGGCCGTTCCGAAACACCTCCGACTACTGGCGGGCCACACCGGACCATCTACCCGTCGTGCTGAAGGCCGACGAAGACTTCACGGACCTCTACTACAACAACGCCGTGGTCTATCCTTGGGCCGAGGACGTCCATCTGATGTTCGTCACGCCGTTCCGGCACTTCGCCCCGAACCGCCAGCCGTGGTTCCGCTTCAAACCCGGCAACGACTACGGCCTCATCGAAACACAACTTGCGGTCAGCCGCGACGGCATCCACTGGAACCGGCCGGACCGGACGCCCTACTTCCCGATGGGCCTGGCGAACGAGTGGGATCGGTGGCTTGCCGTCACGGGCTCGGGCCTGCTCCGCCGCGGCAACTACCTCTACCAGTACTACATGTCCAGCGGCCGGACGCACGACTCGGCGATCCTCCGGCCCGAGTACGACGACGCCATCAAATTGAAGAACGGTATCGGCGCGGTCCGTCAGCGCCTCGACGGCTTCATGTCGGCCGACGTGGACCACAACGGCGGCTGGCTGCTCACGCCGCCGATCGTCTTCGGCGGCAATCAACTACGCCTCAACATCGACACCGGGGCGACCGGCACCGCGTTCGCCGAAATCCGCGACGCGCGCGATCAGCCGATCCCCGGCTACACGCTCAACGTGTGCGAGGAGATCGGCGGCAACTTCCTCGACGCCGTAGTCCGATGGAAAGGCCGCGACGATCTGACCGCGCTCGCGGGCAAACCGGTGAAGCTGTATTTCAAGTTGCGCCGCGCCAAGCTCTACGCATTTCAATTCAACGAGAAGTGACAGGTGTCGCCATGACCACACGAACATGTTTCGTCCTGACAGCTCTTGCTCTTCACACGGCTGCGGGTGCCACGCAACGCCGTTAACTGTCTCATGCTGCGACGTTCGCGGTTTTGCT
>CAYMME010000175.1:0-16366 GCA_964391465.1 uncultured Planctomycetales bacterium | reverse complement strand
GGAATCCGCCTTGTTGCCTGACTGCTTGGCCCTCACAAGCTGGTACTCGCAAGTGCCGCCGAGCTGACTTGTTATTGACAGCGGGCCACCGCTTCCGTGCCCGTTCATTGTAGCGGCCCCATTTTTCGGGGCAAGAGGGGAACCAGGAAGCCGCGAAAGGAGGAGCTATGTTGCTGCGAAAGAAGTGGGGGCTGTTCGCGCCTCTGATCTGGTGCACATCGGCCGGAGCCGGGGTGACGGTCACGGCCGATGTTGGAGGGGTCCAGAAAGGAAACACGATCACGTTCACCGCAACGACCGACGAATCCGACCCCGTCGTCAAGGTCACTTTTACGTATGAGGGTACTGCCAACAGCGATGAGGACACGACCTCACCGTACCAGATCGCCAAAACCATGGACTGGGCAACCATCGAGAACCTGACCGTCACCGCCACGTTCGATTTCCAGAGCATCGGCGACCAACAGGACACCGTCGACGTCGATGTCGTGGATATCACGCTGGTGGGCTCGACGCAACCACCCCGCGGTGCAACGGCCCAGTACTGGGCTTTCACCGCCCCGTCCGGGCTCAGCGTGAGCACGTGGGACTGGACGTACGACAGCGCGCACCCCGACGTCAATTGGACCGATACTGCCGACAGCAACTACTACAGCCGCTGGTACGGCACGATCGCGATCTCGGGAACGATCGACGTCAGCGCCACAATCCTCGGTGTGAGCTGTAACAAGGGCACGAGCATCGCGGTTGCGAATCGCGGCGGAGGCACCTGGGTTACCCCAATCGAATGCGTGGAAGACAACGACCCGAACTGGGGAAGCCCCCCATACCCCGATGACATCCCCTTTGGGGCACTCCGGGACAAAGACTCGGACGTGTTCAGGATCATCGTTCCTCAAACCAGCCAAGACGACTGGTCGGACGGCGTAACGTTGAGCCAGGCTGCGAGCGGTCCGAACGCGGGGATCTGGTACGTATCTAGCAACACGCTCGAGGTCGACATGGAAACGGTGATCAATCAGTTCATCAAGTCCGGCGGTCCGCCCCCCGTAGATGGTGAGGACACGTTCTACGCCCACAACAACGCCGCGGGAGGGTGTCTCGAAGGCGATATGGCAGACTTCGTCCAGGCCGTCAAGAACCACGAATACCGGGGCACTCCGCCCACGGCCAAGTCGCTCGAAGGGCATTTCGGGCGGATCGAGTACGAATTCTACAAGGTCACGGACCCTGCCGCCGCAATAGAGAGCCTGACGGCAGGGTCCGAAGCCGCGTTGGAGTCTCTCGTGAACGGCACGATCGAACTCATCGAAGCAGATCTCGTGGATTTCACCAAGCACGGAACTTGGTCGACGGCTGGCCCCAATTGGGGGGGGACCGGCTCACTCGGAAGCGGCAAGCACGCGCGCTACGATGACTGGGAGTACGAGTGGACCGGCTGTGACTACGGCCCGGAGAACTTCTGAGGAGGTGAGTTGAGATGAAGCGCATCACGATAGCGATTGCACTTGTGCTCGCCTCCACTACGGGGGCGGGCGAGATCGAGGAACTCGACGGACTTCTCGATCAGGCGGGCCACCCGGCCCAGATCGGTGACACGGTCGAAGCGGTAACGATGCGTGCGGACGCACGGTGGGCGCAGCGTGAGTTGAAGCAGCGCTACCCGAGCGAAGGAGAGGCGGTTCGCGATCAGTTCGCCTCGGACCTCTACCTGGCGCTGACCGATGCACACCCCACGATCCGCGTCGCGGCCGTACGTACGCTCGCAGCCCAACCCGAGGTCGCGGATGTCGAGCGGCTGTTGACGGCATTCGAAACCGAACAGAACACGAGGGTGCAACGAGTTCTCCTGCGCGGGATCGTAGGCGGGGTTCGACAGCTTGCTTTGGGAGACCGAGAGACCAAGTAGCCGCCTCAGCGGCGATTCACATCGAGGGCGCAATTCGCACCGCTGACACGGACCCCGAGGTGCGGAAAGCGTCTGTGATCGCCCTGGGGCGGCTCGGCTCGGTCTCTTTCGCACCGCTTCGTGCGTTTGTCCGGGATCCCCGACTGGGTCGGCGGCTGCACTCCACACTACCCGCGGCCTTCGCGGCAACGGAGGACTTGGCTGCGAGCGAGGACATCATCGCCATGTACGAGACGGACCCGGGAACGGGCTTCCGTATCAACTGCCTGTGTGCGCTGGCGGCGCTGGTGCGCACGGCAGACGAGGGACAGGGTGCGCTACCGGCGCTCGACCTGCTGCGGACTGTCACCCTGGAAAGCGAGAATGCTGCTCTGGCCTCGGCCGCGTGCCTGGCGTACTGCCGGTGGCCGGGCGCTGTGGCCGACGGCGAGGTAGTGGCCGCCCTACCGACCCGGATCCAAGCATCGGTGGGTGACGAGCGGAAACGTTACTTGCGGGCGCTGGCGGCGCTTGACGCGCCGTTGGACACGGAGACCAGCGCGCTCATCGAAGCCATTGCGGAAGCCGAAGACACACCCGCGTCGCACCGGAAGATCGCGACTGCGATCCTGACTGCGAACGGCGGAGGCGTGTGACGACTGACTGCAGTAGAGGGGCCGACGAACGGAAGAACGCCCAGGGACGGTCTGTGTAGTGGATGATGACGAGGCGGTCAGGGAATCCCTGCGCCTGCTGCTTCAGTCGGAAGGTCTGGATGTCGAGGCGTACGACTCCGCCGAGGCATTCCTGGCCGACTGCGACGTGCGGCGCGTGGGGTGCCGCGTGCTTGATTTGCGCCTACCGGGAATGAGTGGTCTTGATCTCCTCGAGTTCCTCGAGGTGTGGGCGAACCGTCCCCCCACAATCGTCATCACCGGACACGCCCCGGAGGAGATTGTGGAACGCGCCAGGAACCTCGGAATCGCGGACTTCTTCAGAAAACCCTTCCGTGACGACGCGTTCCTGCTCCGGGTCCGGCAGGTGATTGAGGCGGATGGCCAACCATGGCAGCACGACGCACGCCGGGGCGGCCCCGCGCGCAGTCAAGCCCCCATAGTCCCGCAGGGCCGTCCCCCAACAGACACCGATCGGCGAGGCCGGTCGAGCCGCGGCCCCAGCGTCCGGCGCCCCGATGCCGCCGACCGGAGTTGACCCGCACCGCCCGCAATTCGTGCTGAAGTCACATCGGCCAGGCGTCCGATAATCGGACCAGGAAGAACAAAGGGGGATGCGCGCCGCCGGAGGCGGTTCGTGCTCGTCGGGGTGTGCGCCGGCGAGCCAACATAAGACAAGGGAATAAGTAAATGGCGGACAAGGCGGCGTGCGTCCTCGTCACCGGCGGATCGGGGTTCCTGGGTCGGCGGATTGTCACGACGGCCGGGCAGGTCGGCTACCGTGTGCTGGCCCCGCGCAGCGCGGTCTTCAACCTGGAAACGCTCGCAGGAGCCCCCGAGTACATGGAGGGGGCGATTCGTGACGGCAATCGCGTGAACGTGATCGTGCATGCGGCGGCCCACTACGGCGGAATCGGCATCAATCAGGCCGAACCCGCGACCATCTTCCACCGCAACACGATCATGACCGCGAACGTGTTTCAAATCGCGTCCGAGTATGGCGTCGGCAAGGTCCTCCCCGTCGGCTCGGCTTGCGCCTACCCCGGGCACCTCACCGGCGATCTTCAGGAAACCGACTTCTGGAACGGACCGCTGCACGACACCGTGGAAGCCTACGGCTTCTCCAAGAAGCTACAGCTCGTCGCCCAAAAGGCCTACTTCAAGCAGCACGGCATTCGCTCGAATCACCTGATCCTGACGAACTTGTACGGTCCGGATGACACGTTCACGGAGTACCGCTCGCACGTTGCCTCTGCTCTGATCAAGAAGTTCTCCGATGCCACCGACAAGGTCGTCCTGTGGGGCGACGGTTCGCCGGTGCGCGAGCTGCTCTACGTTCAGGACGCCGCAGACGCCATCGTACGGACGATTGAACTGGAGCACGACATCGAGCCGATCAACGTCGGGACCGGCGTAGGTACGACGATCCGCACGCTGGCCGAGCTCATCCGGCAGTTGACGGGCTCGAAAGCCGCGATTGAGTGGGACACGAGCAAGCCCAACGGCACGGCGCGTAAGGTGCTCGACGTGTCGCGGATGCGTGAGAAGCTCGGGTGGCAACCGCGATGGACGCTCGAGGAGGGCCTGCGCGAAACGATCGACTGGTATCTGGCGAACAAGGAGGCCGCCGACGCGCGACCGTAGCGCGGGGCAGATGGGGACCGTATGCATATCGCCGCATTCGAAACGAGATCCTGGCCCGAGGCCGCGCGGGCGCTCGGCCACACGTGCGTCGAGTTGCCGGCGCCGCCCGCGTCCGGATCCTACGAAACCACTCTGGCCCAGCGCATCGAGCACGGCCGGAAGCTGTACGCGATGCTGCGCGACGAGCCAATCGAGCTGATCCTTGATGCCCACGGGGACGGCATGCTCTTTGTGGACGACCCCTACGAAGCCGGAATGGACGCCCTCTTGCATCATCGCCTTGGTGTGCCGCTCGTTTCCCAATGGATCGAAACCCTGCGCATTCTGTTCAAGAAAATCGACCCGACTCTCCTGCATGAGGCCCTGCAGAGCCCGACCTGGTTCAAAGGCGTCTTCACGCGGGGCCACATGACCGAAATGAAATGGGCCGGAGTCCCCGGTTGCTTCTACCTTCCGCTGATGTACTACCGACATGTCTCCGCCGAGAAGGCCGCGGCCCTGACCGAGCCGCCCAAGGTTAGGTGGGACGGACCGGCCGTCTGCTTCGCCGGCGCCCAGCAATCGTATTACTTCGCCCATTCCGACGGTGTCGACACGCGCACGCAGCAACCGGGAGCGATCGCTCTGGCCGCGCTGGCGGACGGATCGGCGGCGACGTTCCTGGACGTGTACCGGAGGTACGGCTTCGGCCTCAAGCCGGCGCCGGACGCCTCCCCGGCCGAGCGGGCAGCGTGCCTCCGCGACTACTATGCACGCAAGATGTTCTTCGCCGCGGCCCGCAACCTGGGCACGCGCGACCGCTTCATCCTGCTGCTCAAAAGGAAGCTCGGCGATCGTTTCCTGCTCGTCGGCAGTGATCGCTGGCGCGACTTCTACGGCCTCGACGTCGCGCCGCGCGTCGACAACGCGACCTACTTCGACCTGCTGCGAACGACGCCGATCAGCATCAACATGGTCAACGGCGATAACGATACCGGCCTGAACACGCGTCATTTCGAGATCACGGCCCTGGGCGGCTTCCTGTTGAGCTATCACCAGCCCGAGTTGGAGGAGCACTTCGAAGTCGGTCGCGAGTGTGAGTCATTCCGGAACGAGTCGGAACTGCTCGACAAGATCGGCTACTACTGCGAGCATCGAGAAGAACGAGATCGAATCGCGCGGGCCGGGCAGCAGAGAACGCTGAACACGCATCTCGGCGTCCACCGGCTTCGCCAAGTTATCGAGCAAGTGCAACTGGAGGCCGCCCGCGGGCCTGACCATAAGGCATTCACCGCGGCCGACCCCGGTGGTGGCACCGTGCCGCCGCGGGCACTCGCCGGGTAGCGCCGGCATCGCATCGCGAAGAATGCAACTGGAGCCAGCCGCATGGACAACGACTGCAGTCAGGCGAGCGTACGGTCCACGTTCGACGTAACACCCACATGCCAGATCGAGGGGCTTGCCGACATCTACGCCGAGTACTTCGGCGATCGTGCGCACGGCGGGTTCGTCGACGTCGGAGCCGCAGATGGAGTCTCCGTCAGCAACACGAGCTGCTTCCCCGCCATCGGCTGGTCAGGACTGCTGTTCGAGCCGGACGCGGATCGTTTCGAGGCGTGTCGTCGGTTCTACGAAGATTACGAGCGGGTCACGGTCGTCCAAGCCTGCGTCGGCAGCCGCGTGGGCGAGGCGAAGCTGTTCTGCGACGGATCCACGGCCACGATCGTGCCGGAGATGATCGAGGTCTTCAACCAGATCCCATGGCTGCAGGCGTCGCACCTGTCGGAGGACAAGTACGTCCTGGTGCCGATCGTCACGCTCGATACGGCCCTCCGACAGCACGGCTGGGAGCCCGGCTTCGAGGTTCTGAGCATCGACGTGGAAGGCGCGGAGATCGAGGTGCTGCACGGTTTCTCCATCGACAGGTGGGCACCGAGAATGGCCATCGTCGAGTGCTGTGAGACGCATCGGGACCGGGCGCTGGCTCGGAACGCGCCGGCGATCAACGCGTACTTCGACGAGAACGGGTACGACAAGATCTACTGCGATGCAATCAACTCGATCTTCGTCCGGCGCGACGGTTCTCCGTCCAGCCAGGTGCCCGCCGAGACCTTGAACCAAGAGTGAGGATCCATCATGACACGGGCGCATGCCGTGATGCCGGGACCGGCTGAATTCGCCGACTCGAACAAGTGGGAAGACTGCAAGCGCATCCTCCGGAACCCCGATGTGGTTCTGGACTGCGGTGCCCACATTGGCCAAACCGCCGTCAACCTCAGAGAAGCCTACCCACACGCCACGGTCTACTGCTTCGAACCGGCGACAGAGCCCTTCACCCAACTGCAGGCCCGGGCCACGTCGCTGCGCATTCACCCGGCGCAGGTTGCGGTCGGCAACTTCAACGGAAACGCCCGCCTCCATCTGACCGCCTGTTCCCAGTCAAACTCGCTGCTCGACTACCTGGAGCACGACAATCCATACGAGAAGCCCCACCGTGTTGTCGGCGAGGAGACCGTGCGGGTGTGCCGGTTGGACGACTGGTGTCGTGAGAACGACCTCGATCCGGAGCGAATCGACCTGCTCAAGATGGACGTGCAAGGCGCCGAGGTGGACGCGCTGCGGGGCGCCGTCGGCATCTTACAGACGGTTCGGATCGTCCTGCTGGAGGTTGCCTTCGTGTCGTACTACGAGGAGTGTCCGCTGATCGACGATGTGGAACGCTTCCTGCACACCCACCGATTCAAGCGTCATGCGCTCTATCGCTCCGCCGACCCGGAGATCTGGGCCGACGCGATCTACGTGCCTGATCATTGACCTCACGGACGCCGCGAAACGCCGCTCGTCAAGTGGTGGCAACGCCCTTTTTCGCGCGGGCTGTCGGCGGGCGAGGGGAGAGACACGTGACCGCCCCGGACTCGTCCCTCGCAAGGCGTCGAGCCCTCCACGCGTCGGGCTCGACCCACACGGGGCGATCCGGATGGATTAACTTCTCGCGCATCGCTTCGATCACTTCGGCCATGACGACTTCGTACTTGTAATCGCGAAGCACCACCTCGCGAATCTCCCCGTACACGTGGCCATGGTGCTCACGGTCCGCGAGAAACCCATCGGCCATGGCCTCGAACTCCTGCGGTGTGCGGAAGACGACGCGCTCGAGCCGCGGAAAGTAGCTGGCGTCGCCCTCGGTCGACTCGCCGGCGTCCCGCCGCCGGGCGAACGCCTCGATCGGCATGTTGTCGAAGTCGCCCGGAAGATAGCGGGCCAGGGGAAGGCAGCCGCTGGCCACCATCTCGAATGTACGCTGGTGACGGAAGCCGTTGAGTTGCAGCCCCAACGTGGCGCCGCGGTAGGCGGCCCGCAGGGGCTCCCCGTGGTCCAGCACACCGGCGGCGAACGGTGCGAGTGTCGGGTGGTTCTCCCAACCGTTCCCGTAGAGCCTGAATACGCGACCGGTGCGCCGAGCCCAGGCTCCCACCCACTCGAGCGTCCGTTGCCGAAGCCCCCAATCGAGGAGCCGGAATGCGAAGTAGGCTGTCACCAGTTGCTCGGTCTCTTCGTCGAGGATGATCCCGGTCGCGGCCATCGCATCTCGGACCAACCGCACGGCCACATCCTGGGGCCACTCGTATCCTTCCTTGGCCAGCGCCGACATGGCGCCGGAATACACGTGCTCGAGTAACGGGTGCTCGTGGGAGGAACGTGCCGCAATCCAACTCGCCTTGAATGCCTCGAGCGAAGTGGACGCATTGCTCGCGTAGCAAATGTCACACGCGTATCGCTCGCGCTCCTCGTCGGTGAGCGCAGTGTCGTGAAAAACATGGGTCGACACCGGGATCACGGCAGGGAGGAATCGGTCCTTGGGGAATCCGTACCGCTCTGTGCAAGGCAGGAAGAAATACCCGAACGGCAAATCAAGCTCCCCAATGGACCGGCCGGCCTCCGGACAGAGGAGGTTCGGCATCGGATCCTGGAGCCAGCAGCAGAACGGGATGTTCTTGACTCGGAGGTTTTCGTACTCGTAGCGCAAGTGGTCGAGCGAGAGAATGAGATCGGGCTGGAAGTCGACAATCGATTGCAGCACGTAGGCCTGCGGCATCAGGCCGTCTTCGTCGGATTCGATGAGCATCCGGAAACGATGACCCAGGGCTTCGCAGGCACGGGCCGCATCGCGCATCGAGTGGCGAAGGACGTTTGTCGCTCGCGTGGCGACACCCCAGATCCGCAGGGGGTCTTGGGGACCGGCAGTGGCGAAGCGGTTGGCCCACCACGCTCGGTCCCGGCCCTCGTAGATGTGCTCAATGTCCCTCAAGGCGATGGCACCCCGCCGGGCGCGATCGTTCAGCGCGACCGTGGCAGCGTCCGCGGGAGCGAGTTCTCGCGACCACGTCGGCTGGGTGATGATTCGAGTCGGCGGGGTAAGGTCCTGCCGCTCTTCGAAGTAGGCGACGAACCGGAGCGCGCTGTCGTGTCCCGCCCAGATGTGTACGCGCTCGTCACCCAACACATCTCGCAGGTCCGCAGTATGTAGACAAACCGCCAGGGCCGCCAGATTCGGCTCGATGACGTGCAGCGCCGGTCGGAGGCCGAGAAACGTCTGGGTCGTCGCACCGTAGGCACACCGCAGCACATCGCCGAACCGCAGGTGGTTGATGAGATACGGAGGCGGCACCTGCTCGTCGTCCGACGGTTTGAGCTCGTCGGGATCAATCGCGTTGCGGTTGTCGATCAGGTCGGGCAGCCATCGTTTCAGCCGGCAGCCGTCCCGCAACGACAACTGGTAGTTGCCATCGCTGCACTGGTAGAGGTCAAGGTCATCAACCGCAGTCTCGATCTCGTCGCGCCGCTCGCGCAGATCGGGACACTGCTCGAGCAGGACGGTGAGGTTGGCCTCGAATCGACTTCGAAACTGAGACCAGGGAAGCGGATCGCGCGGCAGACCGTCGATCTGCTCGCGCACCGCCGCCACCTCGGGCGCTTCATCCACGAGGTCCGGGCGTTCGTCCAGCAGCTCGATCGCCGGCCCGATCAGACCCATAGCGAGCAAATGCTTGAATGCGAGGAGCCGGATGCGGTGGTCGCCGGGCTTCGTGGCCAGATGGCGCAGCGCGTGCGGCAGGAACACGTACGGGCCGTCGCGCTCTGCGGACTCCGCGAGCTCATCACAGGGGTTGGCGGCAGTCGTTGCGGGCATGGACACACACCAGGGAACCGGGCTCGCGGCGGCGCGGCGCGACCGGGCCCGCACACCGTCCGGGGTCGTATTGTTATCGGATGTTCCGCACCCGTCGCTTGAGATTCTGCGCGGCGCGGGGCGGGACCCTTGGGGGCCGGAACGGCCAGGGCAAATGCGGCGGAGCGCGGAACCGACCTGAGACTCGGGCGGCCATCCTGTCGGTACGGCAGCACCCGCACGTCGCGGAGGTCTCGCTGCTGAAGCGATGATCGTACGATGCGACCCGTGAGCTTCTCACGGACCGCGCGACTCCGACTCTTCGAGATCGTAGCGCTCAAGGGGCACGTTCTCGATGACGATAGGCTTGCCCCAGATCCGGTCCATGTCCATGCGGTCTTCCGCAAGCTTCGCATCGGGCTCGAGCACAACCGTCACCGAAGTCACGTCCACAGGCATCGCGTCGGCAGGACGCGAGGGCGAGGAACTCGTGCGACCCTCACGCCTGCCGTACCAGCCCAGGTCATAGTCCTTGTCGCCGATGCGCGTGCGCATGCGAACGCAAATCGGCACCGGCAGTTGGTCAGCCTGGATCTCCGTCCTGAGTGATAGCCTCGTGCCCTCCGGGATCACCTGGATTGCCGCAACGGAGATCAGACCGCCTTTCGATGGGTCGAGGGCAGGAGCCGTGACCAAGTCGACCGTCGGCGCATCGGGCGGGACAACTTCGATCGGCACTCTGATCGCCTGCTTGCGCGTGACGTGCGGCCGCGGCCACCGGTCGGCCTGCCCTGGACGCCCGTCGTAGCGCGGGCCGAGCTGGGCGGCCTCGTCGAGGAGCCCCCAGTCCAGCTCGAACACCACCTCGTACCGCCCGGGCGGCAAATCGACCGTGAATTCGCCGTCGATCTCGCGATGGATCTCGCCGCTGAGGAGATGATTGATCTTCCTCGACCCGGACCGTGGCTTTGCCTCGACCGGCCTCTCACCGATCCGGACCGCGCGCAGGGCCTGGACCGATTTCGTGCCCGGCAGGTCCCAGTGACTTGTGTGTCGGATCTCGAACTTGATCTCCTTGCCCTGCCGGACGCGACGCCGCATCCGAACGACAGGCTCCGTGCCGTAGAAGGCGTCGCAGAGGCGCCCGAGTTGCTCGGCCGAGATATCTCCGTTGGCCATGACCGACTTGAGAAACCGATCCGCCCAGTGCAGCGGCTTGCCCTGCTTCGACGGCGTGGCGTTCAGGGAAGCGATGAGTTGATCAATGACCGCGGCCACCTCCGCTGCGGACAGGCGCCCGTCGGCGTAGCGCGCCTCGAGGACGCGCCAGTCCCACGGGGAATCCGCAGTGGTCGCCAGATTCGCGATGAAGGACTCATTCGACCGGAAGTCCTGCCAGCGGATGCCGAGAACCGCCTGAAGAATCAACAGGCCGACCAGCAGCAGGGGAATCGCCGACAGCACCCCGCCGACCACGATGAGCCGCGGCCGCCGCCGGTAACCGCCGAAACGCACGGCACCCGACCGGTTCAGATCGGCGCCGCATTCCGGGCAGACCCGCTGCTCGCTCGTGAAATCCAGTCCGCGCAAGTCGTACGCACACTTCGTGCAGTGCGGCTCGCCGAAGTCAGGCACACCGCGCCAGCCTCGCCACATCAGGATCAGGCCAACCACAAACAGCGGAAGCAACAGGAGAAACATGAAGCTGACAATCATGGGGGTATCCTAAGCGTCAGGGCGTCATCTTCCGAGGCCCTGCGGTTATCGGATGTTGCGTACCCATTGCTCGAGGTTCCTCCGAGAGCCCGCGACCCTGCGCACGCAGCCCGTTTGGGCTGGCGCCGTCTCGCCACGTGGGCCGATAATAGCCCGGTGGGGAGCGTGCACCGGCCGAATCCGGGCGTTCATCCCAGCAGACGATTCACCGGCTGCGCCAGCAGGCAAGACGCGGATAAAGGATGCCGGCAGTCGAGGCACCACCTCAGCCAGTGCTCAAGGGCGACTCGTTCACCGAGCGTGTTCGCGCGATCTGCGCCGACCTGCCGGAGCCGCAACCGCTCGCGCACCTGAAGTACCGCCGGATTCTCATTCCCGGGCTGTTGGGCGGAGAGATTCAGTTCTCGCTGCTCGGGTTCCTTGGCCACGCCATGCGCATCCGTGGTGCCGAAGTGACGGGGCTGTTGTGCGACGAGTTCCTGCCCGCCTGCACGATGAAGAAGGTCGACCACTACGAGAGCGCCTGCAAGCGGTGGTGTTTCAAGAACTCGGGGCCGTTCGTGCGAGCGGCCCGCCTGCCGCATCGATGGTACAGCGAGTTCGTCCGGCCCGACGAGGTGGAGGACTGCGCCCGGACCGCTCAGCGTCTACCGACCGACGCGCTGCCGGCGTTCGAATGGCGGGGCGTGAATCTCGGCGTGCACGTCGACCGTTCGGTTGAGAGCTATTTCCGGGTCGGGGCCTTCGACCTGGACAACGCGGAGATGGTGGCCAAGGCCCGTGAGCTGCTCACCTCGGCGATGTACCTCACCCTGATCGGCGAGCGCGTCCTCGACGAACTCGAGATCGACAAGGTGTTCATGGAGGACGGCCTCAAGATCGACTGGGGAGTGATTCGTGAGGTGGCCCGCCGGCGCGGAATCCCTGTCGACGTGATTGTCGCGGCCCCGCGGGGCGACTCCATCCTCGTCGGCCGCGATCGCGACTCCGAGATCTGCGACGCCATGCCGGACTGGGAGTGGTGGAAGGACGTCCCGTCGACGGCCGAAGAGGAAGCGGAACTGGCGGAGTATTTCGAGCGGCGCGCGATCCGTCCGTACGAGGATCTCGCATGGTTCGACATCTCACCGCTGGAAACGGCAAGCGAGATCCGGCAGCAGGTCGGCCTGCCCGCCGAGTCGACCGGGCTAATGTTCGGCATGTTCCCGAACCTCGGCTGCGACTCGGGCGTCACCACCGACTGCCCCGCCTATGACACGGCCGCCGAATGGGTGGCCGAGAGCGTTCGTTTCTTTGCCCGCTATCCGCAACACCATCTCGTGGTAAAAGTGCACCCTGCCGAGACGTGCCTGTCCGCACTTGACCCGACCGTCGATTACCTCGCGGCCACGTTCGGCAGGCTGCCTCCGAACATCCATGTCCTCCCGCCGGACACCAGCCTGACCGCGCATGATGTGGTCTCCGTGCTCGACATCGCGATGGTCTACACGTCAACCGTGGGGATCGAGGCCGCCTGTCTCGGCAAGCCGGACATCAACGTGGGCGGCGGCCGGCATGCTCGTCGCGGGTTCACCGTCGACGCGGCCTCGCCATTGGAGTACGTCAACCTGCTTCGAGCGATCTGTGCGGGCCGGATCATGCCACTGGCCGAGACGGAGTTGGCCCGTCGGTACGCATACACCCTGTTCTTCCGATGCGCCCTGCCCAATCGCATCTACAGCGCGCTGTACCCGAACCTCGCCGAGCTCCGGCTCGACAGCCTCGAGGATCTCACTCCGGGCCGCGAACCGGCCGTTGACATCATCACCCGCGGCGTGCTCCTCGATGAGCCGTTCTGCAACACCGGTCCATCGCTCTGGCACGACGATTGACATGGGATGTAATCAACGAGTCTCATCCGGACCGGAGGAGGCATCCGCGCGTCGAGGACGCCTGATTCCCACAGCAGCGATGATCGCGTGAGGCGCGCCGAGGTGCCCTACGGGTCGCGCAACCCCGACTCCTCAAGATCGTAGCGTTCGAGCGGCACGTTCTCGATGACGATGGGCTTGCCCCAGATTCTGTCCACGTCGATGCGTTCCTCCGCAAGTTCCGGAGCGGGTTCGAGAACGACAGTTACCGCCGTCACATCCGCAGGCAGGGTGTCGGCGCGGCTCCACTTCGAATGGCTCGGGCGTCGACGGAACTTGCCGTACCAACCGAGGTCGTAGTCTTTGTCGCCGATGCGCGTGCGCATGCGGACCCAGACGGGCACGGGCAGATCGCCGGCCCGGATGTTCGTCTTGAGCGATAGTGTCTCGCCCTCGGCAAAGACCTGAATCGTCGCGACCGACACCTGGCCGCTCTTCGACGGATCGAGGGCGGGGTCTGTCACGAGCTCAACCGCCGGCGCATCGGGCGGGACGACCTCGATCGGCACCTTGACCGTCCGCTTCCGCGTGACGAGGGCGTTTGGCCACTGGCCAGCGTGTCCCGGACGCCCGTCGTGCAGCGAATCGACATGCGCCGACTCGTCCAGGAGGCCCCAGTCGAAGTCGAACTCCACTTCGTATTGCCCCGACGGCACATCCATCGTGAGTGCACCGTCGATCGCGCTCTTGTAGTCGCCGCTCAAGAGGTGCTTGCTCGTGCTCTCAGTCGTCGCGCTCCGAGGGATTGCGTCGAGTAGCTTGTCGCCTGCGCGGACCGCGCGCAAGGCGTGCACGGAGGCCGTGCCCGGCAGGTCGTGGGGATTACGTCGCCGAATCTCGAACTTCAGTTCCTTGCCCTGCCGGACGCGCTGCCGCGTCCGGACGACGGGCGCCTGCCCGTAGAAGGCATCGCAGAGGCGCGCGAGCTGCTCGGTCGAGACGTGTCCGTTGTCCATGGCCGACCTGACGAACCTGTGGGCCAGTTGCATCGGCCCGCGGCGCGTTGATGCGTCGGTGTTCACGTGCGGGATGAGTTTGTCGATGGCCGCGGCCACCTCGGCACCGGACAGGCTCCCCTCGGCGTAGCGCCTTTTGAGCAGGCGCCAATCCGACGGAGAACCCGCGTTCGTGGCCAAGCTCACGATGACTGCCTTGTTCGACCGGAAGTCCTCCCAGCGAACGCCCAGAACTGCCTGGAGGATCCACAGACCCACCACGAGCACGGGAATCCCAAGCAACGCCCCGCCAATCACGATGAGCCGCGGCCGCCTCCGGTAATCACCGAAACGGACGGCACCCCGCGGTCTCAGATCGGCACCGCACCCCGGACAGAGGCGCGACTCGCTGGTGAAGTCCAGTCCGCGCAGGTCGCACGCACACAGCGTGCAGCGCGGCTCACCGAAGTCGGGCACGCCGCGCCAGCCTCGCCAGACCAAGATCAGGCCGACGACGAATGGCAGAGCCAACAGAATGGCAATCACGCTGGTAAGCATGCAAACGCCCTGAAGGCTCCGGCGTCAACGTTCCACCACCTGGGCAGCGGAGTCCGCGCCACCCGCGCAGTGTTCACATGCCCGGCCTACGGTTCGCGCGACTCCGCCTCCTTGAGATCGTAACGCTCCAGCGGCACGTTCTCGATGACGATGGGCTTGCCCCAGATGCGATCCGCATCCATGCGGTCTTCTGCGAGCTCCGCATCGGGCTCGAGGACAACAGTCACGGAAACTATGTCCGCAGGCAGCGTGTCGACACGGCGCGACGTCGAGCAAGTTGTGCGCCCCTTCTCCATGCCCCACCAACCCAGGTCACAATCCCTGTTGCCGACGCGCGTGTGCATGCGAACGCAGATCGGGACGGGCAGATCCGCTTGATTGAGTTGCGTCTCGAGCGAAACTCCGTCGTCCTTCGGTACGACCTGGATTTCCGCGACCGCAAACCGCACGCCCGTCGAGGGGTCGAGAGCAGGATCTGTGACCAATGTCACCGCCGACACGTCGGGAGGAACAACTTCGATCGGCACCTTGATCGTCAGCGTCCGTGTGACGAGCGGCGTCGGCCAGCGGTCGGCCTGCCCCGGGCGCCCGTCGTAGCGCGGGTCAACGCGCGCGGTCTCGTCCAGAAGCCCCCAATCCAGTTCAAAGACCACGTCGTGCCGGCCGGGCGGCACGTCGATCGTGAATCTGCCGTCAATGTCCTGATGGGAGCCACCGCTGAAGAGATGCCTGCTTTTCCTCGACCCGGCCTGCGGTTCGGGCTCGACCGGCTTCTCCCCAACGCGGACCTTGCGCAGAGCCTGAACCGACTTCGTGCTCGGGAGATTCCAGCGACTGGTGTTTCGGATCTCGAACCTGATCTCTCGGCCCTGCCGAACACGGCGTCGCATTCGGACGGCAGGCTCCGTACCGTAGAACGCGTCGCAGAGGCGCCCAAGCTTTTCGGGCGAGATATCCCCTTTGGCCATGGCGTCCTGGAAGAATCGTTGCCCCCAGCGCAACGGCCCAGTCTGCCCCGCTGGCTTGGCATTCAAGTGAGCGATGAGCTGATCGATGGCCGCAGCCGCCTCGGCCCCGGACAGGCGCCCATCGGCGTAGCGTGCTTCGAGCACGTGCCAATCCCAGGGTTGGCCCGCAGTGCTGCCGAGCTTCGCAATGAAGTACTCGTTCGACCGCAAGTCCTGCCAGCGGATACCGAGGGCTGCCTGGAGAATGGACAGGCCAACCAGCAACAGGGGAATCGCCAACAGCACGCCGCCGGCCACGATGAGCCGGGGCCGCCGACGGTAGCCGCCGAATCGAACGGCCCCGGACTGTTGCAGATCGGCGCCGCACTCCGGGCAGACCCGCCGCTCGTTGGTGAAATCCAGGCCCCGCAGGTCGTACGTACACTTTGTGCAATGCGGCTCGCTGAAGTCAGGCACGCCGCGCCAGCCGCGCCACATTAGGATCAGCCCAACTACGAAGAGCGGAAGCAGCAGGAGGAAAACGAAGCTGACCATCAGGCACTTGTCCTGCCGGCAATGGCGTCAACGCCCGCCCGCGACACCGCTGACCGACCACAGTACTGAGTTCGTGATCAACCGGCAGTGTCCGGACCATGTACGCACATGTCAACCGAGACGCGTATCCCGTTCGGTCGAGTTCGACTCCTGATTCCGTGATGCCTGCCGACGCAGGTCAGTCCGAATCCACCGGAAAGAACACTTCCGAGACTCTCCCCTCATCGAACGTGAGCATGAGCCGCTTCGGAGCCTGATCCATGAAGAGAGATTGCAGGAACTGCTGCCGCCCGGTCTTCGGTGCGTTTCTGTCCGCGCCGATGGTGTACGTCATGCTGAACCTTGATCCCTTCGTAAAAACCCCCTCGTTTTCGAGCGAAGGGACACTTG
>CAYMME010000174.1:0-16415 GCA_964391465.1 uncultured Planctomycetales bacterium | reverse complement strand
TCCCGTGTCTCTCGAGACACGCGAGTCAAAGCCCCGCTGGGCATCCTGTGGTTCGGCGGTCCCGGCAACGACAAGGTTCTGCCCCGCCACGGCCACGGCCCCCAACCGCAAGTGATCGACGGCCGTCTGTTCATCGAAGGCCCCGACATGCTGCGGTCCCTCGATGTGTACACGGGTCGGCTCCTTTGGGAAGAGAGTCTGCCCGGGGTTGGGGCCTTCTTCGACCATACGAGCCACGAACCGGGAGCCAACGCGTCGGGCACGAACTTCGTATCGACGTCCGACGGAATCTACGTCGCGTACGGCAAGGTCTGCCTTCGGCTTGATCCGGCCACGGGCGAGCAGACGAGCGAATTCAAGCTGCCGAAACCGCCCGGCGCATCGGGTCATCCGGAGTGGGGCTACATCAATGTCATCGACGACCTGCTCATCGGCACGGGCGAGCCGCTGATCATTTCGCCGGACAGCGACAAGGAGGGACCGGTCGCCGACGCGATGCGCGTGTACGACGTGGCCAAGCGTGAGCGGCGGAAGGTCACGCCCGAGCACCGTGACACCGTCAACCACGTCGTGTTCTCACCCGACTCGGCAACCCTCGCGACGGCGAGCGCCGACCACACGATCAAGCTGTGGAATGTAGCCACCGGCAAGGCCCGGGCGACATTGCCCGGCCACGGCCGTGATGTCCTCAGCGTAGCGTTCTCGCCGGATGGCAAGCTGCTCGCCTCCGGCAGCGAGGACAAGACCGCCAAGCTCTGGGATCTCGCCGGCTACAAAGCCCGTTTCACTTTGACCGGACACGCCGACGACGTCTCGAGCGTAGCGTTCTCACCCGACGGCAGGCTCCTCGCCACCGGCAGTCATGACAAGACGATCATGTTCTGGGACGTGCGGACGGGCGAGTTCGTGGCCACGCTCTCCGGGCACGGAGCCGAAGTGAATCAGATCGCGTTCAGCCCGGACGGCAAGACGCTCGCCTCTGGCAGCGAAGACAAGACGGCCCGGCTGTGGGATGTGGCCACGCGGAAGCAGCTTCGCAAGTACGATGCGCATCGCGACCACATCAACTCCGTAGCGATCAGCCCGGACGGCACCATCCTCGCCACGGGCAGTTGCGACCGCACGACACACTTGTCGGACGTGACCAGCGGTAGGACGATCGCGATCATCGAGGGCCACCGCAGTGACGTCAACGCCGTCACGTTCAGCCCCGACGGAAAACTGCTGGCCACGGGCAGCCGCGATCGCAAGGTCATCCTCACCAACGTATCGAGCCGGGAGCCGGAGATCGGGGTCGACGAGGCGGCCCGCGTGCTTACCGTCGCGTTCTCCCCGGACGGCGCGTCCCTGGCCACGGGCGGTGAGGTCCGCCGGACGCCCGTGACGAAATTCAACCGCTCCTCGAGCAAGCAGTTGACCGTGATGAACCGCCACACCGGCAAGGTCCTGTGGACGGCAATGGCCGCGAGCGGCTACCGCCACAACGGAATCTGCGCCGGCGGCGGTCGCCTCTACTGCATTGACCGCCTGCCGAAGGTCGAACTCGACCGGCTCAAACGCCGCGGCGTCGCCCCAGAGGCCAAGCCCATGGTGATCGCGTTCGACCTGAAGACGGGCAGGAACATCTGGAGCGCGGACGACGAGGTTTTCGGCACGTGGCTGAGCTACTCGATCGAGCACGACGTGCTGGTCGAAGCGGGGCGCGTCGCCCGCGACTCGCTGACCGACGAACCTAGGGGCATGCGAGCCTACGGAGCGAGCGACGGCAAGGTGCTGTGGAACAACAAGGCCTACAGCGGTCCGAGCATGATTCGTGGGGACACGATCATCATGCTGGGAAGCGGCTGCAATCTCATGACCGGGGAACCGATCAAGCGCGACGACCCGCTGACCGGCGAGCGCGTCGCCTGGAAATGGTCGCGGACGCACGGCTGCAACACGCCTGCCGCCTCCTGGAACCTGCTGACATTTCGCTCCGGCGCGGCCGGCTACTTCGACCTGGCCAACGACGGCGGCACCGGCAACTTCGGCGGATTCCGCTCGAGCTGCTCGAACAACCTCATCGTGGCCAATGGCGTATTGAGCGCGCCCGACTACACGCGAACGTGCATCTGTCGCTACCAGAACCAGACTTCCGTCGGCCTGATCCATGATCCCGAAACGGAGATGTGGACCAAGTTCGACGTGACGCGCGGCAAGAACATCAAGCACATCGCCGTGAATCTCGGTGCCCCCGGCGACCGCCGCGCCGAGGACGGTCGGCTGTGGCTCAACGAGCACGAACGAATCAAGGTCGAGTTCGACACGCACGGCTTCTTCAACCGCCACTCCTCCAGGATCACCGAAGAAGGGCTCAGATGGGTGGCGGCATCGGGGTGCCGCGGCATCCGGCGACTGGAGTTCGACCCCGGTCTCGAGCCCGCCGGCAACGGAAACAGCAAGGGCGTCCCCTACACCGTGCGGCTCCATTTCGCCGATCCCGACAACGACCGCGCCAAGGCACGCGTGTTCGACGTCTCCGTGCAGGGACAGCGAGTGCTGCGAAGCCTGGACATTGCGAAGGAGTCAGGCGGACGAGACAAGCCGCTCGTCAAGGCGCTCGAGGCGATCCCCGTCAAAGACAAGCTCGTGGTCGAGTTCGCCGGAGCGGGCTCCAATGGCACCGGGCCGGGTTCGGTCCCGATCCTGTGCGGAATCGAAGTGGTGCGTACCGAGTAGTTGTGTGCGACCGGGGCTGATTCCTCACCAACCGTAGCCTGTGCTTTCGCCGAGGAGGACTGACCCCATGTGCCGGATTCGATACGCCGCGGCCGCCTGTCAGCTCGATCTGCCCACCCCCACTCGACGCAAGGAGATCGGCGACCGGGTGAAGCACATGATCGGGATGGTTCGGACCGCGGTCGAAAGCTACGCACCGTTTCTGCCCGTGAAGCTGTTCGCCTTTCCGGAGTTCGGCCACGCCGCTCCGATCTACCCGACGACGGCGAAGCTTCGGCGTCACCTGACCGTGCCCGTCCCCAACGAGCACACCGAACGCTACACCGAGGTGGCCCGCGAACTTGACGTGTACATCCAGACCGCAACGTTCCTGGAAGAGGACGCCGCGTGGCCCGACGTGGTATTCAACACCACCTGTCTCATCGGGCCGGACGGGATCCTTACGAAGTACCGAAAGGTCAACCCCTGGATTCCGTGGGAGATCCACGCGAGCCCGCATGACCTGGCCGGCTACAACGACGAACTGTTCCCCGTCGCCCGCACGCCCATCGGCAACCTGGGCGTCGCGATCTGCTACGACTGGCTCTTCCCGGAGGCCCTGCGGCAACTCACCGCCAATGGGGCCGAGGTGCTCATCCGCGTCTCCGCCTACATGGATCCGTGGGGTGCGACACCGCCCATGGACTGGTGGACGGTCGTGAACCGTTGCCGCGCCCTGGAGAACACGGCCTACGTCGTCGCCGCCAATCAGGCGGCCAGCTACTCCAACTACCCGGTGTTCTCCTGGCCTGGAGGAAGCATGATCGTCGATTACGACGGCCGCATCCTCGCCCAGGCCGATCCCGGCCCGGCAACAAAGGTCGTCGTCGCCCCCATCGACATCGAAGCCCTTCGACACGAACGGTCGACCCGCCAAGGCCATCACATGCTCGCACACCTGCGCACCGAGGCCTACCCGGTCTACCGCAAGACCTTCTTCGCGCCGGGCCGATGCCAATCGCAGCCGCAGCTCGACCTGGAGAACACCTCGAACGCCATCGACGCAGCTAAGGAAACCCTGCAACAGGACGAGCCCTGAACGCCCCCGGCGTTCTCACAGTTCAGCCGTGACCTTCCCCATACTGATCCGTTCTTCGACGCGGTAGCCGATGGACTCATAGAACGCGACGACGCCGTGGTTGTGCGAGAAGATCTGAAGATTGATCTTCGGGGCATCCAGCGTCGCCAGCGCAGCCTCGACATGACGCATCAGTGCGGTGGCAATGCCCCGCCGGCGATGCGCAGGATCAACGGCAAGCGAGTAGACCCACCCGCGGTGCCCGTCGTAGCCGCCCATCACCGTACCGACGACCGCATCCGCTTCGACGGCCACGAAGAACAAGTCTCGCTGAAACGCAAGCTTGCGGCGAATCGATTCGCGCGGATGGTGGCGCGGCTCGCCGTAGCCGAAGACCGCCTTCCACAGCGCCGCGACCTCCGGTTCGTCGGCCTCTCGATAGGAACGGATTTCCAAGCAACCTCCTTACCCATGGCTCGGGTACGCCGAGTACGCGCGTGGACAAACCCCGTTGAAAGCATAGCGGCATGCTGTGATGCGACGCAATCTGAAGGGGATCAGACGGGGCGATTCTCTCACGAAGGAGCCTGAACGCGTGTTCTCCGGTGGAACACAGCGTCCCCGGCGAATCTGCTTGCTTTCAGATCGCCTTCCTTCGGTTCACCCAGAACACCGGCGAAGCCCAACCGGAATATTGTCGGACTTCTCCCCTTCCACCAAGCCATCGGTGGTCATGCCTCGGAGCAGGTTCGGCAGTCCGGCCACAAATGCCGAGCGCGGCATCACTTCGTCGGCTCCGGCTTGGCGAGCTTGCTCGGCGAGTTCCGTCTGCACGTGAGATAGGAAGCACACGATGTGCGGGGGGTGGGTTGCGCCGCGCGCGATGCTGACCGCACGGGTCGGATCGTCGTTCGCCGCGTTCAGGTCGATCAGCAGCAGGCCGCCGCGGTGGGCCTCGAGCCGCGCCGCGAGGGCATCGGGTGTACGCACAATACCCACTTCAAGATCCAGTGCGCGGCCGGTCGATGAGATCTTCGTAGCAAAGATCAGGTCCGACACGAATGCGGTGACGGGGTGTTGCATGTCTTCGACGCTCCCGGACAACGGACGGCGACGCGTTCCCTTTCGACGACGAACGCCTTCTCGTGTGGATCGGAATCGGCCGCTGCGGACGAACCGGCATTGACGGAAATGGTCGAACCGATACACTGGGCTCGACGTAGATTGTGTGTTGTTTTGCGCAGTCTCGGAGTGCGACACGGTGAGTGTGCCAAGGCCCACCAGACCGCGAGACGGGGTGCCCCGCCTCATCCCGACCGTCACCCTGACGGCGTTTCTGGCCGTAGCGACGGGGTTTGCCCTCGCCGCCCACCACGACCACGCGGCGCATGACCACGCACCGCACCAGTGCGATTTCTGTTTCAAACTGACCGTCGGGGCCGCGGCCATCGAGGGCGCCCCCCCGGAGGTGTTGCCCTACGCCGACGCCCTGTGCGCCGTCAGCCCTCCCCCCATACACAGGCCGATCCTTGGACTCCACCATGATCCGGTCTGCCCTCGCGGTCCTCCGGTTCTCTAGTGTAGTGTCTCAGAGTTGTCGAGGCTTATCTGATCCGAACCGCGCCCGTTAGGAAGCGGCCGCGGCAAGGCGAAGCATTGCCGCTCCCTCACGGTCGCGGTTCGGAAAGAATGCAGTCTGCCTGAGACACTACACTAGCGCCAAACCGACATAGCTCGCTCACGGACCCGTGATTCCGTGCGCGCACGCAGCGACCTGCCCGCCGATGCGCGGGTGTTCGCGGTCGCGCGCCGCGCGCGAGGCGTCCACATTTCGAAACGGAGTGCCGAATCATGCAACGGCGTGCTTTCACGCTTATCGAGTTGCTCGTGGTCGTATCCATCATCGCACTGCTGGTCAGCATCCTGGCTCCATCGTTGGCCAAGGCTCGACGGCAAGCGAAGACCCTACGGTGCCTGGCGAACTTCAGGGGAATGGAAACCGCCCACTGGATGTACATGACCGAACACAACGGCGGATTCATCCAGGTGGGCCTGGCCCACGGAGGGGTGCACGACCGGGAGGACATCGCCTGGGTCAAGACCCTTCAGAAGTACTACGGCAAGAAGCTGCTGCACCGTTCCCCCGTGGACAAGAGCCCGCACTGGCCCATCGAGGAAGGTGGAAGCGGCGTTCCCGCCCCGGGCAGTGACGGCAAGCAGTTCCGCCGTAGCAGCTACGGGGTCAACGACTTTCTCACCGACACCGCCCCGAAGGACATGCAGTTCACCAGACTGAACCATGTTCCCCAGCCATCCAACACAGTGCACTTCGTGTTGATGGCCTGCCACGGTGAATTCGCGGGCTCGGACCACATCCACGTGGCAAGCTGGGGGCTGTTGGCCCCCGCGCCTCTGGTGGCCGCCACGCAAATGGAGATCAACGCCCACGGCGGCCCCCCGGAATCCGAGGCCTCGATCACCAACTACGGCTTCCTCGACGGACATGCCGAGACGGCTCGGTTCGACTCCGTCTTCAAGACACATGAGACCAACAAGTTCAACCCGGCGACGCATCGCCACGACTAGAACCCATGCAGAATCTCGAAACGAAAAGGAGAGTAGGAATGAGACGCGTTACTATCGCTTCGTCTTTGGTGTGGATCGTCACGGCCGGCGCCGACGGCGCGCGGGCCGAACATGCCGATGTCGTCGTAATCCTCAATGGAGACAAACTCGTTGTCGCAGGCGGCCCCGTATTCGAGGGGAACATCCGCGAGTTCGTGCTGGACGGAGGCGCGACGCTCCGGACCGACGATCCCGGCTTCAACACGCCGACCACACCCACACCCGAGTTTCCGGATGCGCCCTACTTCGACCCGGGCAACGACATCGGCTTCAACGCCGTCGGTCCCCTTCTGTTCTGGGGCGGATCCACCTGGGAGAGCACGGTGCCCAACGGCGAACGGTGCCGCGTGTTCGACCTCGGCCACGCCACGGGGATTACCGTTACGTCCGCGACGACTACGGAATCGGGATGGGACTTCATCGAGGCGGACAGCGGCGGCGGCTTTCATCAGCATCTGTACTACGAACTCACCCGGGCCGATGCCGGCATCCCCTCCACGGGTGCCTACGCAATCGAGATCGAACTCACGTCGCCGCAATACGACACCTCGGACTCGTGGTTCATCGCCTTCAACAACGACCTGTCGGAACCAAGCTTCGAGGACGCAGTAGACGCCCTGCTCGATCTCGTGACACCGGACGATGAGCCGGTGCCCGCGATGTCGGATTGGGGGCTGCCGATCCTGGCCGTGGGGCTGGTGGGCGTGATGGCTCTCGCCACGCGCAAGCGGGCGTGCCGAACCTAACCGACGCCGGGCCGGCATGCCGCCGTTGCCAGTCTCGCACTGAGCACACATCGGGGGGGGGTGCTCGGTGCGACTGGCTGCCTGTGGACGGTGCCGGGAGTCCCCCCAGGTCAGGCGCCTTGTTGCCACCGACACGTACGTGTCGTTACACTCACCGGCCCTGCCGCCTGCAAGCGTTGCGGGCGGCACTGCTTGCCCGGAGTCGTTTGTTCCTAGCCACCATGAGATCTCCCGCCGCTTTCGTACTCGCCCTCATGCTCTCACCCGTCGTGCCGCGCGATGCGGGCGCTCAGGCCACGACGCCCGCGTCCGCCGTCACCGTACGCGAGAGTAGACCGCGGCTGCTGATCGGTCCCGAGGACATCCCGCGCCTGCGCATTCGGTGTGGAATCCCGAGCGAACGCCGGCACCCACTTGCCGTCAGCGGCGAGATCTCGCTCGGTTCCCACGCCGACGACTTCGAGCGACTGCGGCGTTTCACCGACGCATCGCTCGCGCACGATCCCCTGCCGGGGACGCTCTACGCCCCGGCGCTGTTGCACCTGCTCATCGGCAAGCGCGGCGAGCCGGACCGGTACACGGCGTACGTAACGAGACACCTGACCCGACAGCTTCGATTCGGAGTCGGGGTGGACGACGCGATCGTGGCTCTCGACTGGTGCTTCGAGGCGCTTCCGCCCAACGAGCGGGAAGTGGTCGTCGCCAATCTCGTGGCGTCACTCAAGCCACTCGGTCCCCGGGACACGCCGCTCGACCATATCAGCTTCCACGCACGGCTCTGCTCGCTGGCCGGAGCGATCACCCTGCACGCAGCCAACGGGCTGAGGCCGAGCCGCGAGAAGCGAGTCCGCGAGGTGCTCACCGCCGCCGCACCGTTTCTCGAGAGTCGGTTCGTTCGGATCCTCAACGAGCGGGGGGCGACGGCAACGTCGCCGAGCGCCGCCGCCGAAGAGAATGCCGACGCGTGTTTCGCGGTGGAGATCTGGCGGACCGGGACCGGACGCAACCTCTGGCCCCGACTGGCCGACTCGCTGGGCCGGTGCTGCGAGCCGTATTTCTGGACGCGAACCGAGTATACGGATCCCGGCCACGGCTTCCTTCATGACACCGGCACCGCGTCGCCCCCGGCCCCGGGCCTCGGCGGCTGGGGATACACGCCCGCGGTCCCGCTCGTCGTGGCCAAGCAAGCTCGAGACCCCATCGCAGCCTGGTTCGCCCAACCCCGGCACCGAGTCACCACCGGCAAGCCGTCCCAGACGTTGCTGTTCGAGCACGATCGGCACTTGTGGATGAAGATTCTGTACGCAGGGGTCAAAGCCCCTGCCGCCCAGCGAATCGTCTGTCCGCTCGGCCGCAACCTCGGCGACGGTTGGGTGGCAATGCGATCCGGTTGGGATGCGCGTGCCGTTGTCGTCCTCTTCGACGCCGGTCAACCGCACTTGCGATCGCGTCAGCACTTCGACGCCGGTCAGTTCCAGGTTTTCCACCAGGGGATGCTCGCCTGTGACGGCGCCGACGACGTCGGCCTCGAGGCCGTCGCCTCCAAGGGGGGCAAAGCGTACATCAATCTGCGACTAGCCGACTGGGATCTTTGCGCTCAGGCTACGATCGCCCACAACTGCATTACGGTATACGAGGCGGCAGGGACCATGCGCCGTCACGGCCCGGACTGGCCGGCTGTGGCAAACCAGCGGGTGATCCGAAGAGACTACGACGGCAGCAAGCCTCTCGCCGAGACTGGGAGAGCCACCGGGCGGCTGCTTGCGTTCGAGACGAGCGCCGCCTATAGCTACGCTGCCGCAGACCTGTCCGCTGCTTACTCGGAAGATCAGATGTTGGCTTACACGCGCCAGGTCCTGCTTCTGAACGCGGGGCTTATGTTGGTCTGCGACCGGATCGAAACCGCCAAGCCGACGCAGATCAAGACGTGGCACCTGCAGCTCCCGAACCGGCCGCAGGTGAACGGCCGCGACCTGCCCGACTCCCGGCGCGTTCACGGAACGAGCCAGGCCGGCATCTGGCAATACGAGGGAACCGGGCAGACTCTCGCGACGGGCAACCTCGACGGCCGGTTGTTCGTCCGCACACTGGAACCTGCGAACGCCGTGTGGCGCGTCATGGGCGGCCCCAAGAAGCAGCGCACCGTGCGCGAGGGGCGCCACCGAGACAAGCCGTACTTCGGAGGCGAGCCGGACGGCTTCGAGCACCGCCTGCTGCCCGCACACGTCGGCGGCGGCAGCAACGCCTACTACCGCCTGGGTAAGCCGACGAGTCTCGGTGAGCAGTTCGGCCTCGGCGCGCTCTGGGGACGGCTCGACGTGCAAGTCCCGGAGGACCAGACTGCGGCGTGCGTTGTGCATCTCCTCATCCCCACCGACCGCCGTATTGCGGCGATGCCCGAGACCGCGTGGCGTGTCGACGGAGACACCGGCACCCTCACCGGCACGATCGCCCGACAGGAGTTCCGCATCTCCGTCGGCCTCACCGGCCCGCTCTCGGGCAAGGTGACCCTCACCGACGAGATCAGCGGCAACACGGTGTTCGAGGCCCCCCTCACGACGAAGGTCGAGCCGGCCGCCCCAATCCCCACCGCACCCTGAGGTGACCTTCTACCGTGTGCGTCGCCCGCCAGCGGTTACAATGCTCCACGCAATGCGGAAGTCCACCGGATCATCAGCGGCCAGGGCCGCGGCGAAGCCGAGCCACACCTTCCCGAAGGCAGCGCGGGTCCGGCTCCGACGCGACTTTGCGCGCATCTTCGCGGTCAAGTGCTCGGTGGCGGACGCCCGCCTCGTCGTGTACGTCGCCTGCAACGAACTCGATCGGCCGCGACTGGGCCTGTCAGTCGGACGCAAGGTGGGCAAGGCTGTCGTCCGCAACCGGATCAAGCGGCTGCTGCGCGAGGCATTTCGACTCTCGCAACAGGAGCTGCCGACCGGACACGACCTGATCTGCATCCCCCGCCCCGGCACGCCGGCGACGCTTGACGCCTATGTGCGTTCGTTGCGCAAGCTGGCCACGGCCGGCGCCGCCAAGCTCAGTAGGAGAAAGGGCATTTCGTCGCAGCGCCTCGCGTGACCGGCTCGTGCCGCCGGCACCGGATGCAGCGGACCACTTCGGGCGTGGGCTCGAAACTCCTCTCACGCCCGCAGGATACGCTCGAGATGCTCCTTGGCCGCGGCGATGTCCCGAACGGGGTCTTCGGACGACGTGCTGCGGAGGATCTGCGGGCCGTGGTAGCCCGCCTCTTCGAGAGCAGCGAGACACGCGGCGAAGTCAATGTCCCCGGTTCCGAGCGGGGTCTCGCAACCGGGGCGCTCGGCCGATCCCTGAACAGCGTCTCGGGCGAACGAGAACACGACCTGGTCGGCCAGCGGCTGCACACCGGCAACCGGGTCATCGCCCTCCATCAGCAGGGCGGCCGGATCATACGCAGCTCGAACGTACGGACAGTCAATCCGTTTCAGAACCGCCTGCAACAACCCGGGTGTACTTTCGGCCGTCTCAATCGCGAACACGACCCCCGTTCGGTCGGCATGGTCCGCGACCTGTTCGAGCGCGGCGGCAACCAACTCGGTGCGCGGATCGTCCCCCGAACGCAGCGCCCCGACGCGGGCCGTCACCAGCGGCACGCGCAGCTCGGAGGCCAACTCCAGAATCCGGCGCGTCCGGTCGAGCCGCTCGTCGCTGTGCGCCGAGTCCGCGAACCGGCGTCCGCCCAGGTCCGCCCCGAGTCCGGCCAGCGTCAGACCCAACCCGTCGACGTAGCGCCTCAGGTGCCGCCGCCCCGTGTCGCCGAGCGCTTCGGGAGAAACATCCCCGGTCGCTGCCGACAACTGCACCGGCCGGAGCCCCAGCGCCGAGGCCTGACGCAACGCCTCCTTGGCCGATCGCCGGAAGCTGTCGATCTCGACGCCGATCTCAATTGCAGCCATGGAAACTGGCAACGTGTTGCAGTGTGAAATGTACAGTCAATGACGAGTGATCAGCCCTCCGCGGCTTCCGCTCACCCATCATCCCTCACGCTCCTCCTCCTCCGCCGCCGCCCCCACCTCCGGCACCGCCTGCGGCCGCCGCACCCTTCTTCTTCTTGGGCTTCTTGATCGTCAGCCATTGCAGGTAAGTCGCGCCGCTCAATCCGATGAGCATGGTCCAGCCGACGTAGTCGGGATGAGCGAGGTAGTTCGCCTCCGCCTCGGGGTTCATCTCGGCGGTAGCCGTAACCACGGACGTCGTCAGGAACACGATACCCACGGCCGACGTCCACAACGCCGACGAGAACTTCGGCGCAAGCATCCCGAACACCAGACCGGCCACCGCGGCTGAGACGGTCATCAACGATAGGTGCAGCCGCCACTTCGGTTCCTGCTCCTTGAAGTACTGCCAGAACTGATCGAAGTACTCGGAAGGCTCCGTGTGCCGGAGACGCGCCTCCTTGACGCCGGGAACACGGAACTCCATATTCTTGAAGACGTTCGCCCGCGTCGGATTGCTGAACGCATTAAACTGCGGCACCACGGTGTTGCCGCCGTAGATGATCATCACCACCGTGGTGAGCATCACCGCCGATCCGACGCCGACCCACACGCGGTAGCCCACGTTCCCCGTGTAGCCCAGCGCGAGCGTCCCGATCGTAACCGTCAGCCAGGCGGGAAACGGCGTGCGGACACTGAGCCATGCACCGAGGATCGCCCCGAAAACGCCGAACACAGCCGTGATGAGCGTACGCACGGCTCGCGCCCCGCCCAGGCACATCGCCAGCCCGATGACCCCGGTGGCCAGCACCACCGGCAGCGCGCTGGGCAGATCCTCCCACGGCGCGTGGTAGCGAGCGAGTTCAACGAGCGTCTGTACGTCTTCACTCAGCATCGCATCGTGCCCTGTCGCCTTCGATTCCACACCCCGGACGACCGGGTGGCGGGTATGCCGGCAACAGCGCTGGCCCCCCGGCTCACATGCCGCGCACCGTCGCGCTCAGGGTCTCCGGGCGAGCCCGGCCGATTCGGTCCGGGCCCTTGGAGATGTTCACCGACGCGCGGTGCGTATCCACCCGTTCAAATTCTCGGTAAATCCACCGCAACTGGGCAATTTTCTGGGTCGCCGACTGCTCCTCGATCTCTTCCCCCGGAGCGGCGCCCCAGAGGATCCGGGTATCGCGGTCCGTCGCCAGCACCACGTGCGGCTCGCGTCGATTGATCCGGCCCCCGTAGTTGTCGAACAGCAACGCGGTGAGTTGGTCGACGTAGGGCTCATCAACGAGCAGGGAGACCAGCCGGATGGCGGCGGCCACGTCGTCACCCTCCCACCGCTCGCCGACGCCGGGCGCCGGACCCCGGATCCCGTCCAGCCACAGCAACGGCCGCTCGGCCTGCGGTCGAGCCGGCAGGCGAACAAGGTCCGCATCGATCCACGTCGGGTTTCCGCCCACGCTGATCGCGGCGAGCGGCCGGCGGAACTCGCACTCGATCTCCAGGACCCCGCCGAACTGCTTCTCGACGCGAACGACCCGCTTGACCCACACGTTCTCCCGCAAGCGGCCCGCCACCTCGGCCGCCAGATGCACATCCAGCAGGGGTGCGTCGCGATACGACGCAAGGGAGGACGCCATGACCGAATCGAGCCCGAGCCCCATGGCCCATTCCGGCACCGCCGCCAGACGAAACGTCAACGGAGCCGCGTACTTCGGCATCGCCTGAACGTGGCGAGCGACGCGATCGAGTCCCGAGCCGACGCCCATCGCGACCGCGACAAGCCCGAGCGTGACCGCGATGCGACGCAGCCACGCTCGACCCCGCGCATCCGCCAACGCCTGAATCCAACGGAACAGAATCCGCCCGTCCCACGGGTCGCCTGCCGTTTTCGACTTTCGCTGCCTTCGCTTCCTTGCCAAGGCGATCTCCAAACCCACAGGCCGCATTCATCCGTCGCAGCCGGAATCATGACCAACCGCGCGACTGCCGATCACGCCGGGCGATCAAGCGCGAGGTCGACGATGCGGTTGCACAGTTCGGCGAAGCCGATCCCCGCCCGCTCGGCCGCCTTGGGCAGGAGCGAGTGATCGGTGAATCCCGGAATCGTATTGACCTCCAGCGCGAACGCCTCGTCGCGACACTCGTCGATCATCCAGTCCACGCGAGAGAAGTCGCGACAACCCAGCGCTCGATGCGCCACGAGACTCAGGCGCTCGACCCGCTCCCGCAGTTCGCCGGACACGTCCGGATCGAACACGTACTCCGTATCGTCATCAATGTACTTCGCATCGTAGTCGTAGAACTCGCGACGCGGGCGAATCTCGATGATCGGCAGCGTCTGATCGCCAAGGATGCCGACGGTCAGTTCTCGCCCGCGCACGAACTCCTCAATGAGAAACGACCCGTGCTCGGCCATGAGGCCGGCAGACCGCTCCCGCAACGCCTCGTGGTCGCCCACGATGTGACATCCGACGCTGCTGCCCTGGTCGGTGGGCTTGATCACGACCGGCAGGGACCAGCAGGCCAGCGCCTGCGGCAGTCGTTTCGCCGTGGCCACATCGAAACGCGGCGTGGGAATCCCCACTTCGGCGAACTTGCGCTTCGAAGCCACCTTGTCCATCGCCAGCGCGGAGGCTTCGGACCCGCTGCCGCAGAAGGGCAGCCCGCGCCGCTCGAGGATGCGCTGCAATTGCCCGTCTTCGCCAAACGCCCCATGTAAGGCGATGAACAGCACGTCCGCCTCCGCGTCGAGCGCCGACAAGTCATCGTAAGAGATGTCCGAGCACTGCACCGCATGTCCCAACGACGCCAGAGCATCGGCGACGGCCTGACCACTCTTCAGGCTCACCTCGCGCTCCGCGCTGGGCCCACCCATAAGCACGGTGATGTGGAGCGGTTTGACCGTCGAACGCTGCCGCTCCGACGACGGAACCGCCGGGGCCGGACCACTTGTCCGACTCGGTGGTGGTATTCGCTGGACTTTCACCACATCTCGATCTCCAACTCCAACTCGACGTCGAAGGTTCGGGCCACGCCGTCGCGCACCCGGTCGATCAACTGCCGCACGTCGGCGGCCTTCGCGCCGTTCTCGGCCACGATGAAGTTGGCATGCACCTCCGACACCCGCGCCCCGCCGCACGACAGCCCCTTCATCCCGGCACGATCAATCAGGGAGCCGGCCGACTCGCCTTTGGGGTTCCGGAACACGCACCCGGTGCTCCGTTCCGCCAGCGGTTGGGTGCTCTTCTTGTACGCCCATATCTCACGCAGCCGCTCGCGACGCGCCGACACATCGCCCGGCTCGAGCTCGAAGTCGGCCGACACGATCATCGCGTCGCCCAGGTTGCTCGTGCGGTAACCGAAACGCAAAGCACCCCGCTCGTGCACGACGAGTTCGCCATCGGCGTCAACGCACGCAACGCGCGTGACCCGATCCCCGATCTCTCCGTACCGCCCGCCGGCGTTGGCGTGCAGACACCCCCCTACCGTACCCGGGATACCCGCCATGCATTCGAGCCCACCGAGCCCCCGACGCGCCGCCGCGATGACCACGCGCATCATGTTGGCCCCGCCGCCGGCGATCAGCCTCAAGCCTTCGAACCAGTAGCCGGACAGCTCGGGATGATCCATTCGCACCACGACGCCGTCCACACCATCATCGCTGACCAGCAGGTTGGCGCCCTTCCCGAGGATGCGCACGGCCATGTCCTCGCGCCGCGCCCGCCGCACGATCTCGCGCAGTTGCTCGACACTTCGAGGCCGGGCCAACCACCGCGCGGCCCCCCCCAGTCCGTAGTACGTCATCGGACCAAGCGGTGCGTTCGCCTCAGTGATCGCTTCCAAGCCGCTTCGCCAACTCATCCGCCACCTGCCAGATGTCACCCGCTCCCATGGTGATGACCGCATCGCCCGGCTCGATCTGTGCGAGCAACCGCTCGACGATCTGCTGAAAACCCGGGCAGTACCGAGCGTCCCCGCCGCGGCGCCGGATCCTCCGCACCAGATCCTCCGCTCCCACCGTCTGGCGATCCGACTCCGAGTCGCGCACGAAGTAGATGTCGGGCACCACTACCACGTCCGCTGACGTGAAGCTCCCGGCGAAGTCTTCGAGGAAGAACCGAGTACGCGAATGTTGATGGGGCTGAAACACGACCCAAAGCCTGCGCGGTCGGTAGCGTTCGCACGCCGCCTCGAGCGTCGCCTGAATCTCCGTCGGATGATGGGCGTAATCATCGAGGATCGTCACGCCTCGAACAACGCCCTTCAGGGTCAGACGCCGGTGTGCCCCCTCGAACGTGGCCAGGGCCTCCGCGATCGCATCCGGTTCGACGCCGCAATGGTGAGCAAGCACGGCGGTCGCCAGAGCGTTGTACACGTGATGGCGTCCCGGAAGCTGCGGCATCGCTTGCAGGATCGTCTCGTCGTCGCGCTGCACCGCAAACGCGTAGCAACCGCGATACCGCCGGAGACTGACGGCACGCCAAGTCGCGCCCTCATGCAAGCCGATGGTTTCCACCGGCACCTTGACTTGCCGCGCGAGCCCCTCGCTGCGGGGGTCATCGTGGTTGAGAATCAACACACCGTCCCGCCCCGTGCGTCGCCCGAACTCCAGGAAAGCCGCCTCGATCTCTTCGGCAGACCCGTAGTAGTCAAGGTGATCCTCCTCGATGTTGAGGATCACACCGTATCGGAAGTTCAGGGACAGGAATGATCGATCGTACTCGCAAGCCTCGGCCACGAAGTGACATCCGCCGCCCACGGCCGCGCCGCCTCCGAGTTGCGGGACCGTGGCCCCGACCACGAAGGTCGGGTCAAGCTCGGCCCGACGCAGCGTGTATGCGACCCACGCGGTGGTCGTGCTCTTGCCGTGCGTGCCCGCTACGGCAACCCCCACACCCTCGCGCATCAGGTCGCCCAGCAGTTGGGCGTATTTGATGACGCGGCAGCCGGCCGCCCGCGCCGCGACCACCTGCGGATGCGACGGGGGCACGGCCGCAGAGGATACGACCCAATCCAGTCCGTCCGGCAACGGACCCGGCTCACTCGCAATGTCGAGCGTGACGCCGGCCCGGGCCAGCCGCGCCGTGGCCGAGTTGCCTTCCTGATCGGTCCCGCTCACGCGCGCGCCGCGTCGCAGAAGCACCTCGGCCAGGCCGCTCATCCCGCACCCGCCCACGCCGATCATATGCACGGATTTGCCCGCAAAGGGAGAGGCCGGCGCGACAGGCGCCAACCCGGCCGACGAAGCCGGAGTCACGGAAGTACGTATCGCCGATGCCATCGAAGTCGCAAACACGG
>CAYMME010000173.1:0-16440 GCA_964391465.1 uncultured Planctomycetales bacterium | reverse complement strand
TCCGACGATGCCCGCGAACAGCTTGACCCAACCGGCGTTCTGTCGTAAGCTACGTCTGCAATCCGGCGGGTTCCTCATCGGGAGTGGTCCTCACATGGCCAAGAAGCCGACCAAGAAGAAGTCCGCGAAGAAAGCGATGAAGAAGAAAGCAGCCCGTTCCACCCGTTCCGGTTCCGGGGACACGAGCCGATCCCCGCAGAGCGGGGCTTCCGGTTCATGTCCCCGCCGCAAGCGCTCGGCCGTCGTCGATACCGGCGTCGTCTATTGCGGCGACAACCTCGACCAACTCCGCAAGCTGCCCGACGGCTGCGTCGACCTCGTCTACATCGATCCGCCGTTCAACTCGAACCGCAACTACGAGGTCTTCTGGGGCGAGACGAAGGAGAGGCGGTCGTTCGCCGACCGCCACGCCAGCACCCAGGCCTACATCGACTTCATGCGGCCGCGGTGCGTCGAGCTCGCCCGCGTCCTCAAGAAGACCGGCAGCTTCTATTATCATTGCGACTGGCACGCCAGCCACTACGTCAAGGTCATGCTCGATCAGATCTTTGGGCAGAACCAGTTTCAGAATGAAGTGATCTGGAAACGCAAGCAGGGCCGTGCCGGGCCAATCGTTCGCTTTGGGGTCGCGAACGACAGCATCCTCTTCTACACGAATGGCCCCGATTACACCTTCAACCCAATCTACCGCCCCAACGACCCGAAGTACATCGAGACGAAGTTCCGTTACAAGGATCCAGATGGGCGCAGGTTCAGAGTCGACAACCTCACAAGCCCGAACCCACGACCCAATCTCATGTACGAGTACAAAGGCCACAAGCCGCCGGCCAAGGGGTGGGCGGTTTCCCGAGAGGTCATGGAGCGGTTCGATCGGGAGGGCAGGCTCTACTTCCCCAAGAAGCCGGGCGGCCGCATAGGGCGCAAGCGCTACCTTGATGAACTGAAGGGGGAGGAGCTTCAGAACATCTGGGACGATATCCCTCCCATCAACTCCCAAGCTGCCGAGCGGCTCGGCTACCCGACGCAGAAACCCCTCGCGCTTCTTGACCGCATCATCAAGGCATCGAGCGACAAGGGCGACATCGTGCTCGATGCGTTCTGCGGGTGCGGGACGGCCCTCGTCGCCGCCGAGAACCTCGACCGGCAATGGATCGGCATCGACGTCTCGCCGACCGCCTGCCGCGTCATGGCCAAGCGCCTGCGCGACGTCTGCGGCCTCGACGAAAACGAAGAACTGTGGAAGATCGGACGCGGCTTCATCGTCCGCGACCTGCCGTGGACCGAGGCGAAGCTGCGGGCCATTCCGCATTTCGAGTTCGAGAACTGGGCCGTCATCGCGCTCGGCGGGCACCCCAACAAAGCGAAGGTCGGCGACATGGGCATCGACGGCCGTATCTATCCCGTCGACGCGATCCCGAAGAAGGCCGGGGAGGACGAGCTGCCCTTCATGGACATGTGGTGGCCGGTGCAGGTGAAGCAGCAGGACAAGGTCGGGCGGCCGTCGATTGACAAGTTCGAGGCCGTGATGATGCGGGAGAAGCGCACGAAGGGATTCTTCGTCGCGTTCAGTTACACGAAGGACGCCCTCAAGGAGATCGACGCCTTCTTCCGCCGCGAACACAAAGTCATCGTGCCCTTCACCGTCCAGGAGATTCTTGAAGAGCAGATAGCGAAGAAGTTGGCGTAGTAGGGAGATCGGCAATGTGTGAAGACGAGAAGAAGAACCAGGAAGACGAGCACTTGTGCGACTTCCTGTTGGCCTCGATTGCCGACATTCAGGGGACCATTAGGGCAATTGACGCCAAGCTGTCTGTCCTCCTTGCTCTCCTCCTTGTCGCTCTAACGAACTTGGCCCGCATCTACCGGACGCTTTCGAGCGCTGCGGCCGCGCTTCCTGGTGAAGAGAGTCTCGCCCGGCTGGTGCTCTGCGCCACCATTGCGGTGTTCGTGCTATCGTGGTGCTTGTCGCTCCTATTCGTGTTCAAGGGGCTGATCGGGATCCACAACCCCCAAGAACATGTGAAAGGCGAGAGGCCGCCCGGCATGTTCTACGCCGCAGGAACCTACGAGATCACGCTGCTCAACCTGTTGCTTCCTTTTTGGGTCAAGTCCAAGCTGTCTCTGCAAGAGATCCTCGCCAACTTGCCCAAGGATCAGACCTCTTTGATCGAGGAGCTTACGTACGAGCAAATGAAGCTTGCCTTCATTAGGGATACGAAGATGAGAGCACAGTCGTGTGCTTTCAGGTGTGCGTTGCTCTGGATAGTGACGGGTGCGTTCTTGTGGGGATTCAGTTTGGCGGCGAAGGACTTCCTGCAATGCTGAACTCTGAGCAGCGTGTGGAACTGACCGAACTTGCAGGTTCCTCCCTCGACGAAGCGGAGAGGGTCTGGGAAGAAGTCGGAGACGTTCTTGCCATCTACGAGAGAATGGAGAAACTCGCCGCGAAGGCGATTCCCACACTGATACCCGGCTATCCATTCATCAGAGAGGGTCGCCCGAAGGTCGACGACTTCATTGCCTTCATGGTGGATTTGCGGGATTCCAGCAAACATCTGATGCAGCGCATTAGTGCCCGGACCACTGACGTGACGCAGTTGCAGCGCATCTATTACGAAACATCCGCACTCCTGCCCGTGTGTTCAAAGGTTATCGGCTATCACGGGGGCAAGGTCACCGAATACCTTGGTGACGGCCTGTTGGCGCTGTTCCTTGCCTCCAAAGACAAGATGCCAAGCGCTATCTACGCCGCGAATCGCGCGGCGTTCAACTGCATCGAGGCCACGAGCGAGATCATCAACCCGCTAGTCGAGGAGAGGTATAATCTGCCACAGATGTCGATCGGTGTGGGCATGGCGCTGAGCCGCGCAATCGTAACATTGGTGGGGCTGGAAGAGTTCGCGCAGCCCAAGGTCTTCGGGGAATGTGTCTTTTACGCAACAAAGTTCAGCAGCGGTCGTGATGAAGTATGCATCGACAAGAGGCTCAAGGGGGCCTGGCCCCGTGCGGCCGACGGCGTGCTCAGTTTCTCGCACAGAAGAATCAACGGGCATGATGGCTACGTTGTGATTCGCAAGGACAAGCGGTGAGGAGCATGGCCCGCTGTGGTCCGCTGCGCAATCGATGGACGTACTGTCCATTTGCGTCTCAGCATGCCTGCGTCTCAGCATGCGTGTCACACTGATGAGACATATCAAGCTGGTGTATAGGGGCTTACGAACCTCGCTGTTAATGTGATTGGCTGGACGGGGCTCGCGGGGGGCAAACCGCCCGGGGCTGACGTGCCCGGGCGCAGCCCTCCCACCAAAAGAGCCCGCACATTTCTTTCCGGCTGTATCTCCCTTCGTCGTAGCCAATTACACCGCTACGGCCTGATTCTGTGTGGTGTCTATTTCCGCGCGCGGCTTGCGCTTCGGGCGTTCGTGGTGTAAGAGAAGTACGGGGATGGTTTGTCCATGACCCATCATACCGGCTTTTCTTACCACGAAGAGCACGAAGGCACAAAGAACGGCTCACGGCTTTCTCACCACGGAGAACACGGAGACACGGAGACCGGCTCGTGTTCCTCTCTGCGTCCTCAGCGGGAGGTCAGAATCTCTATTTTGCGCGTCCTATTTGGGGGGCGTTTCTGGTGTAACTATATGGGGGGAGTCTCTCGCGGAGCTTGTTCGCCACAGGCGAGCACGCGAAGGACGCCGTTCGACACGCTCACGGCCCTGAGCAACGTCGAAGGGCAGAGAGACGGCGAACGATAGGTCACCGCGGGCTCAAGACGCGGGCGGCCCGGGTCGAAGGGGACGACTCTCGGGAGGCGACTGGGGAAGCGCGAGTGGCGCTGGGTGTGAGGTGTGCGGTGTTTGGCTGCCAACGGACACTGGCCACCGACCGCCGAAGCCGCTGCCTGACCCGATCCCGACCCTGAGCGTCGAGTTTCCCTGGGGCAAACGCGGAAAGGAGGACGCTCGCGACACCATACGGCTGGCGACCTGAACCGAATGAAGCAGTGACCAGGGAGCAGGGGTCAGGGATCAGTGAGCGGCAACGGGATGTTCACCACGAAGTTTACCCGCCACAGGCGGGAACACGAAGAGCACGAAGAACGGCTTCCTTACCACCAAGGCACCCCTTCGACAAGCTCAGGGCAGGCAAGGCACGAAGAAGCAACAGTGAGCGGCAACGGGATGTTCACAACGAAGCTCCTTCCGCCACGCTTGCGCCCGCGAGGGCGCCCGCCTATACTCCTCCGCTGAACAGCCCCAGGGCCTTCCGGCGTCGACAAGACGGAGGAGCATCATGGATCGTTTTCTCTACACGGGCCGCAGGACGAACGAGATTTCATTCCCGCTCGGCGGGATCGGCACGGGCTGCATCGGCCTGGCCGGCAACGGACGGCTCATCGACTGGGAGATATTCAACCGGCCGAACAAGCGCAGCTTGAACGGCTTTTCACATTTCGCCATCAAGGCGGAGGCGGGCGGCAAGGTGCTCGATGCCCGTGTGCTCAATGGCGACCTCCACCCGCCCTACATGGGCGGCGGACTCCAGCATTTCTCCGGCTACGGCTTCGGCCCCTACCGGGAACATATGGCCGGGATGCCGCACTTCAAGGAGGTCGCGTTCCGCGGCGAGTTCCCCATCGCGCAGCTCGCCTTCAAGGGGGCGAAGTTCCCCGGCAAGGTCGCGCTCACGGCGTTCAATCCCTTCATCCCGCTCAACGACAAGGACTCAGGCATCCCGGCGGCGTTCTTCGAGTTCGACGTGACGAACCCGACAAAGAAGACGATCACGTACACGCTCGCCGGTTCGGTCGCGAACCCATTTCCTCAGAACAACCTCAACGCCGTCCGCACGGCCGGCAAGACGCCGATGCTGCACCTGACGACGGACGCTCACAGGAAGAGCGAGATCGGCTACGGCGATATCACCCTCGCCACGGATGCCTCGGACACCAGCAGCCAGGAGTACTGGTTTTCGGGCGGCTGGTTCGATTCGCTCGAGGTTTACTGGCGCGACTTCACGGCCCCGGGCAAGTTCCGGAACCGGACGTACGCGCCCGGTGAGGCCGTCGCACACCTGCCCGGGATCCTCGCCGCGCACTTCCGCCTCAAGCCCGGACAGACGAAGCGGATCCGGTTCGTCATCGCGTGGAACGTGCCGACCTGCGAGAACTACTGGGACCCCGACGCCTGCAAGTGCGCCGAAGAGGCCGGCCTCTCGCCCACGTGGAAGAACTACTACGCGACGATCTGGAAGGACTCGAAGGCGAGCGCCCGCTACGCGCTCAAGAACTGGGACAGGCTCCACGCCGACACGCTTCGGTTCAAGAACGCCCTCTTTGCCTCGGACATCCCGCCGGCGGCGATGGACGCGGTCTCGTCGACGCTCTCTGTCCTGAAGACGCCGACCGTGATGCGGCTCGAAGACGGCACGTTCTACGGGTGGGAAGGATGCCAGGGCAACGCCGGATGCTGCGAGGGCTCGTGCGAGCACGTCTGGAACTACGCGCAGGCCTTGCCGTTCCTCTTTCCAAAACTCGAACGCTCGATGCGCGAGGCCGACTACAAATACAACCAACAGGAAGACGGCTGCATGCCGTTTCGTGTCCAGCTGCCGCTCGGGCGGAAGACGCCGCGCAACCGCTCGTGCAGCGACGGCCTGTTCGGCGGCGTGATGAAGGTCTACCGCGACTGGAAGATCAGCGGCGACGACGGGTGGCTCAGGAAGCTGTGGCCCGCGGTCAAGAAGTCCATCGAGTTTGCGTGGGCGCCGACGGCCGAGGACAAGTGGGACCCCGACAAGACCGGCGTGCTCTGGGGCCGGCAGCACCACACGCTCGACGTCGAGTTGTTCGGGCCGAACTCGTGGCTCACCGGCTTCTACCTCGGCGCGCTCAAGGCCGCGGCCCTCATGGCCGACCACCTCGGCGAGCCCGAGACCGCCGCCGACTTCCGCGCCGTCTTCGCCCGGGGCAAGGCATGGGCCGACGAGCGCTTGTTCAACGGCGAGTACTATCACCAACTCATCGATCTCGACGACAGATCCATCCTCGACGGATACATCGACACCGAGCGGTACTGGGACGACGAGCACAAGGAGATCAAGTACCAGATCGGGGAGGGGAGCGAGATCGACCAGATTCTCGCACAGTGGCACGCGAACCTCTATGGTCTCGGTGAGGTCTTCGATCCCAAGCAGGTGAAGACGGCGCTCACGTCGATCTTCAAGTACAACTTCTGCAAGGTGATGCGCGAGCAATACAACCCGTGCCGCATTTACTGCCTCAACGACGAGGCCGGGCTGCTGGTCGCTTACTGGCCCCCGGATCGTCGCAAGCCGATGGTGCCGATCCCGTATTCGGGCGAGACGCAGAACGGCTACGAATACGCCGCCGCGGTCCAGATGATTCAGACCGGGCTGGTGAGGCAGGGTATGACGGCCATCACCGCGCTCCGCGACCGCTACGACGGCGAGAAGCGGAACCCGTGGAACGAGTTCGAGTGCGGCAACAACTACGCCCGCTCGATGGCGGCGTACTCGCTGCTGAACGCGTTCGCCGGATTCCGGTTCGACATGGTGAAGGGCGAGATCGGCTTCAATCCGCTCCGGCCGAAAGCGGGCAGGTTCCGCTGCTTCTGGTCGCTCGATTCGGGCTGGGGCGAGTTCGAGATGGAGCCGGGCTCGGCCGAGGTGCGCCTGCTCGAAGGGACCTTGAAGCTGAACGCCCTCGATCTCCCGTTCGCCGCGAGGAAGAAGGTCAAGGCGGCCGCGGTCGGCGGGAAGCGGATCGGCTTCACGCAGGACGGCGGGACGGTTCGCTTCGAGCGCGCCGCCCGGATCGGGAAGGGCCGGGCGCTGAAGGTCACGCTCCGCTGAGGGCGCGGCACCCGGCATTCACCGGCGGGCGGCTGTCACTGCCCTCCGGCCGCGGCGACGACGTACTCCTCGGTGACGCCGGCTTCCGCGTTCATCTGATCGATCAGCTCCTGGAGCACGATGTCGGCGATCTCGTAGGACACCTGGCACGTGCCCGCGCGGTCGTGCCCGCCGCCGCCGTACTTGAGCATCAGCGAGCCGACGTTGGTGAGCGACGACCGGTCGAAGATGCTGTGTCCGACGGCGAAGACGCAGAACTCGTTCGCCTTGCCGTCGATGATCCGGATCGAGATGGTCGGTTCGGGGAAGAGGGCGTAGGGCATGAAGCGGTTGCCGCAGGGGGTCTCTTCGGCGCCGCGGAGATCGGTCACGAGCACGGTCCCGTAGACGGCGGAGCGGTCGCGGAGGAACTTGCGGAACGTCGGCTCGTGCTCGAAGTAACGGTTGGTTCGCTCTCTCACATCCGGCAGCTCGAGAATCTCGTCGAGCGTCATCGTGCGGCAGTAGTCGATCATGTCTTCCATCAGTTGGTAGTTGCTGATGCGATAGTCGTGGTAGCGGCCGAGGCCGGTCCGCGGATCCATCACGTAGGCCAGCAGCATCCAGCCCTCGGGGCGAAAGACGTCGTCGGGATCGAGGGCCGCCGCGTCAAACTTGTCGACCGCCTGCATGAGGTCATCGAACCCCGGGAACTCGTTCTTGCCGCCGTAGTAGTCCCAGACGACGCGGGCGCAGCTCGGCGCCGGCCGGCAGCTGCCCTCGAACTCGTGCTCGGCGTGCAGCGAGCGCTCGTCTTCGCTCGAGTGGTGGTCGAACCACATCCCACAGCCCGGCACGAACGGGATGTTGGTCAGGACGTCGTCGGACGTGATCTCGACCGTCCCGTCCTGGATGTCTTTGGGGTGGACGAACTTCATCGAGTCGATGATGCCGACCTCCTTGAGGAGGACGCCGCACACCAAGCCGTCGAAATCGGAACGCGTGACCAGTCTCATCGCACCGCCCCTTTCAGAATACGAATCCCGTTCCGCGGCCGCCCGCCGGAGCGGACCCCGCGCAGGGGTAGTTTCGGGCTGAGTCGGTCGGAAATCAGCGAAAAACAGCGTGGGACCGGGCTCCGAGCCCGGTCAGCTCGACGTCCCGCGACTCGAAGCATAGAACGGCGGGCCGCGCGTGGTCGCCGGCGAGTTCGAACCGGACGTCGATTGCCTGCTGAACCGCTTCGGTATCGAGCGTTGCGCCGTCGCCGACCGCGCCGAACGAGCGGACGTCATAGCCGTCTGTCGCGCTGTCGCTGACGGTCATCTAGAACTCGGGCGGGAGGACGACGCGCTTGCCGGTCGCGACGGCCGTGCGGGCGAGGTCGTAGGCGTCGTGGTATTGCGCCGCAACGACCTCCCACGAGACGACGGTGTCGAGGTATTGCTTGAGGCGCCAACCGAGTTCCATGCGGAGGTTCTCGTCGCACGCGAGCCGGACGACCTGGTCGCGCAGCATCTTCTTGTTCGTGAAGAGGAGGCCGCCGCCGCATTCGAGCGTCTGCGCCGTCAGGCCCTCGAGCGGCGCGGTCGTCACGTAGGGCTTGTTGAGCGCGATGATGCGCGCCAAGGTGCCCGACTGCGTCTCGTCGGTCGACGGGAGGACGATGAAGTCGCAGATGGCCATCGTCTTGTAGTAGATTTCACCGCGCGGGATGAACTCGTAGTAGTGGGCGAGGCCTTTCTGCTCGAGCAGTTCGAGGCCATTGACGTACTTTTCGTAGTCGTTCTTGTGGGCGGGATCGCGCATCGAGCCCGCGGCGAGCAGGTCCCAGTCCTGGCCGGTTCGCTGCTTGACCTCGGCGGCGATCTCCTCCCACATCGACGTGAGGATGTCCCACCGCTTGTTGGTCTGGATCCAGCCGATGAGGCCGACGAGGTGGTTGGAGACGTAGGGGAGCTTGTCGATGCCGATCTCGGCGCGGAGCCGCGGGATCTCATCGAGCCCGTAGCGGCGGTCGGGCCGGGCGCCGTGCGGGACGATCATGATGTTCTGCGGGACGTCCCAGTCGTACGTGTGGAAGTTCCAGTCGAGCCGCCATTTCTGGTAGTGGCACTTGAACAGGACGACGTCGGCCTGCTCGCACATCTGACGGACGAAGTTCGCCTCGAAGTCGCGGAGGCGGCCGTGTACGGTGTGGGGCTCGACGATGGTCGGATAGTCTTTGAGCGCCACCAGCATGTCGATGAAGCCCTGGTTCTGGTCGCCGCCGCCGTTTTCGGTGTACTCGTAGAGCCCGTACTCGTGCTCGATGTGGACGGCGCAGGGTTTGAGTTCCTTGATCTTCTCGACGACGGGCTTCCACCAGTCGCGCCGGCTCATGTCGATGAGGGGGAAGACGCCCTCACCGCGGCCGTCGGTGTGGCTGATGACGAACACGTCACGGGCGGTGTCGTGTTGCTGGATGAACTCGCGGGCCTCCTCGCAGAAGGTGGCGATGCCGCAGAGCCGGGGGGGGTAGCTGGAGATCATCACCACGGGGGCGTTGCTCATGCGTCGGTGTCCTCCTCGCTGTCCTCGCCGCCGTCGGCTTCCGTTTCACCCGCGTCGGTTGGCGTCGTGTCTTCGGGTGTATTATCGGCGAGATTGCGCGTTGCGATTAGCTTCAGGAGCGAAAGGAGCGAGATGAGCCAGGCCAGGGTCGACTCGGCGCCCTGGTTTTTGTTGGCGCCGTCGGGCTGGAGCCCGTCGCAGCAGCCGCCGGTCTTGAAGTCGTAGAGCGGCGCGTTCAGGTCGTTGCGGCCGAGGAACCAGTCGATGCAGCGGCCCGCCTCGCGGAGCCAGTGCTCTTCGCGCGTCCACACGCATGCCTCGGCGCACGCCTCGATGAGGCCCATGACCTCGACGGGCTGCTGGTCGAACGGCGCGGGGTGCCCGCCGCGTGGATACCAGCCGTGGTTGCCGATGACGGACAGGTGGCCGTCCTCGGCCGTCTGGACCTTGAGGAGCCAATCGAGCGTGTGCAGGCCGATATCGCCCATCTCCTGGTTCGGGATCCACTGCCCCGACAGGATGAGGGCGTGGGCGAGCCGCGCGTTGGCGTAGGTCACTTCCTGCTCGAACCACGGCCAGCCCTCGTCGGAGCTTCGGTGGTAGAGGTCGACCAGCCGCTCGGCCAGGACGGCCCGCATCCGCCGCGCGTAGGCGTCGCCCGGGAAGCATTCGAGGTAGGCGTGGATGCCGATGACGGTGAACGCGATGGCCCGGGGCGACGTGAACCGCTCGGTTATCGGGAGCGCCTCGCCGAACAGCCGGACGGCCAGACTCAGGATCGACGAGTTCGGCGCGTTGGCGCAGGTCAGCCCGAGCGCCCACAGCGACCGACCGTGCGAATCCTCGCTCCCTTCCTCCTCCGGCCAGCGGCGGTCGTAGGTCAGGAAGTTCCGGAACCGCTTCCGCTCGGAGTTGAACGCATCGACGAGGAACGCGAGATAGGTGTTGATGAGCGGGACGACGCGATCATCCTGGAAGAGCCGCCAGTAGAGCGAGGTCGCGTTGAGGGCGCGAGCGTTGTCGTCGATCGAGTAGCCGTGGCGGCGGTGCGGGATCGAGTAGAGAGCGTGCTGAATAATGCCCGCATCGTCCGTCATCGTGCGCACGTGCCGCAGGTCCGGGTCGGGCAGGTCCTGGAGCGTTTCGGCGGGCGCGATCGCCGAGGCCGAGGGTTTCGGCTGCGTCTCGCGCTCTCGCGTGCACTGCCGCGCGGCATCGAGATACGATCGAGCGACCGTCTCCCACGTCATGTCGCGGGTGTATTCGTAGGCGCGGATGCGCATCGCGTGCCGCTCGGTCTCATTGTCGAGCAGGTCGTTGATCGCGCCGGCCAGGGCGCCGGGGTTCTTGAACGGGACGAGCCGGCCGCGCCCGTCGGCCAGCAACTCCTGCGCATACCAGTAGGGAGTCGACACGACCGCCTTGCCCGCGCCGACGGCGTAGGCGAGCGTGCCCGAGGTGATCTGCGCTTCGCCGAGGTAGGGCGTCACATACAGGTCGGCCGAGCCGATGTACTGGCACAGCTCCTCGAGACTGACGAACCGGTTGTGGAAGACGACGTTCTTCCCGAGCCGTAGTTTGCGGACCATCTGCTGGAGGTGTTGACGGTATTCCTCGCCGACGGTGCGCAGGATGTGGGGGTGGGTCGCGCCGAGCATGACGTAGACCGTCTCGGGATGCCGCGCGACCACGTCGGGCATCGCCTCGATCATGTACTCGATGCCCTTGTTCGGCGAGAGCAGCCCGAACGTCAGGATGACCTTGCGGCCCTCCACCCCGAACTTGTCCTTGTAGAAGTTCGGGTCGATGAAGGGCACGTCGTGGATGCCGTGCGGGATGTGGACGACCTTGTGCTCGGGGACGCCGTAGTACTCCTTGAGCATGCCAACTGCGCGGTCGCTCATCACAAAGAGCCGCGCGGAGAGCTTGACGATTTCGCTCATCACCGCGCGCTGGTCGTCGTTGGGTTCCGCGAGGATCGTGTGGAAGTTGGTGATGACGGGCATCCGCAGGTCGCGCATGAACTGGAGGACGTGGGCGCCCGCGGGCCCGCCGAAAATGCCGAACTCGTGCTGCACGACGGCCACGTCGATCTGGTTGATGTTCAGGAAGTTCGCGGCCAGGCGATAGTCGCTCGGCTGGTTCGCGCGGATCTGGAAGCACACCTCGTCCGGATAGGCGTAGCCCTCGGGCACGTCGTCGAGCGCGAGCGCCAGCAGCCGGCCCGGCTGGAAGACGCGCTGGACGGCGTGGCAGAGGTCGGCGGTGAACGTCGCGATGCCGCAGCGGCGGGGCTCATACGTCCCGATCACCGCGATCGAGTTCAGCGGGCGTTCATCCGGCATGACAAGACTATCCCTAACGGCCTGACGAGCAATGGATTCTACCCAATGCGATGGGGGCTTTCAAGCTCATGCGGGCCGCCGAGTGGATACTGTGAACGCGGGGTACTTGCCGGAAAGCCGGGACAGCCAGCGGGTGGCAGTCCCGGTTTTCCGGCCCTGGCGGCGCGCGAGTGGGGCGAAGAACGGGAGGGGGACATGTACCGGAAGCCCCTTCCGGTACGTGTCCCCAGACCGCGCAAGCGCCCCGCGTTCAGAATATCCACTCCGGGCCGCCACAGGGTCATTCAATTCTCTGATTTCTTGCCGCGAAAGCGGGTACAGGCACGTCTCCGCTTCGCTCCGCTGGTGCCAGTCCCCGTTTTCGCGACCGCACCGTCGGAAATCCGGGACTGCCAGCCCATTTCGGCTCTGACGAAATGGGTGGCTGTACCGTGATTTCCAAGAATTGAATGACCCTGGGGCCGCCACGGCTTGGATTGCGGCCGTTCGCGGTTTCTGATATCATCCGCCATGTCATGTCAGGCAACACGGCCATACGAGAGTTCCCCCGGCGCGTCGTGATCGAAAACACGACCGCGTGCAACGCTCGCTGCACCATGTGCCCGCGCGAGAAGCTCTGCCGCAAGATCGAGACGATGGACCTGCCTACGTTCCAGCGGCTCCTCGACGCCGCCGTCGCGGGCGGCGCGAGCCGAATCTCGCTCCATAATTTCGGCGAGCCGCTGCTCGACAAGGCCCTTCCCGACAAGATCGCCTACGCCAAGGAGAAGGGCGTCGAGGAGACCTACATCGTCACGAACGCCTCGCTCCTGAACGAGGAGCTGGCGGAGGAACTCATCAGGGCGGGGCTCGACCGCGTGAAGATCAGCTTCTACGGCGTCACGAAGGAGAGCTACGAGAAGATCCATGCCGGGCTCGACTACGAGATGACGCGCGAGGGCGTCCGGTCGCTCATCGCCTCCAAGAAGCGGCTCGGCGGGAAGAAGCCCAGGATCACGCTGCGACACATCGGCGGCCCGATCGACTTCCTCCGCTTCTGTCGACAGTGGCTCCCCTATTGGCCACTCGCCAGCGTCGTCCCCGGCAGGCTCCACAACTATTCGACCGGCCGCAACTTCAATCCGATCTCGAACGTCCGCCGGCCCGAGTGGATGAGGTCGTGCCGCTACCTCAAGCGCCCGGTCGTCTACGTCCTCGTCGACGGAACCGTTGTCCCCTGCTGCTACGATTTCAACGGCGTGCTCGACATGGGGAACGCGCTGGAGGAGCCGATCGCCGACATCTGGAACGGGGAGCGGTTTCAGGCGTTCCGGCTCGCCCACAAGGCCCACGAATTCCACAAGTATCCCATCTGCGCCGCCTGCGACAAGCTCAACGGCATCTTCATCTGAGCGGCAACTCGGTCACACCTCATACCCCAGCCGGACGAGGAGGTCGCCGAGCCGAGCGTTCAATCGCTCGATCTCCTCGGGCGTCAGGGTTTCCCGCCACTTGTAGTTGCGGCTCTTGATGTCGGCGACCAGCTCTTCGAGCACGCCCGGCTCCCATTCGAGGCCGACCTTTTCGCTGACCGCGCGGAACACCTCCTCGGGCCGGTCGCACATTTCTTCGTAGCGGACCTCCATGTAACGCTCGGGCGGGATCGACTTCGCCGTCTCGAGAGCGTGCTCGACGATCATCTTCCATTGGAGTCCGCAGGCCTCGAGCAGCGGCTTCTCGAGCAGACCCTGCCAGCCGGGCGGCTCGCAGGCCCAGTACGCCCCGCCGTGGTTCTTTCGCGCCCGCAGGATCGAGTTTGCCACGGCGCGGCCGTCGCGGATGATGTGGACGAAGAACGCGTCGGGGAAGACCGCGTCGAGAAACGGCATCCGCACCGAGTTCCGCGGGCACTTGTTGAGGAACCGCGGCTTGCCGAACATCTTCAGGTGGTTGCGGACGACCTTGTGGAGATACGCCTTGACCTTCGGGGTCGCATCCTCGCGTCCGCGGGCGTCGTGGTCGGCCGTCGCATACCGCCGCCAGATTCGCTTCGCCTCCGTCGGGTGCTGTTCCTTGTAGATCAGAGTCAGCAGCCGCGTGATCGGGATCGAACTCGGGACCTTCTTCGTGACGTTCGAGATCCAGGCGAGGTCGGGATGCTTCGCGAGCCGGCGGTAGAGCGTCGTCGTCCCGCTGCGCGGGCAGCCCACGATGAAGATCGGCCGCTTGATCTCTGGCTCGGCCATTGGCTCCTCACGAACGCGACATCGACCGAGATTCTAAGGGGTCTGCCGCCGGGAATCAACCGGCCTTCGGAAGCTCGTGGGAGCGCTCGCGGAAAAACGTGGCGATTTCGGTCTTGCCGGCGGCGCCGGCGACCACGTTCAGGACCAAAGCCGCGAGTTCGTCTTCGTCGATATCGGTGTCAACACCGTTCATTCCCAGGAACACGTCTGCGGCAACAGTCCCGGCCCGCTTGTTGCCATCAATGAACGGATGGTTCTTCACGATATGGAACAGGTATGCGGCGGCCATCTCGAAGAGGTCTTTGTGCAGGTACTCGCCGCCGAAGCCGGCCGCCGGCATGGCGGCGGCCGATTGCAGCAAACCGAGATCGCGCACCCCCGCCTGCCCGCCGTAGCGTTCGATCTGATCCCGATGAATGTCGAGAATCTCGTCAAGCGTGAAGAACGTTGGCTCAGCCATTCAGTTGGCCAGTCTCTTGAGGGCTCGGCCGTACTTGCGGTTTGTCTTCTTGAGAGCGGCCTTGAATTTCGCCCGTCGTTTGGCGTCGCGGACCGGGGCCACCATCAACGTCGAGCCGTCCGTCGAGATTTCGAGCGGCGTGTCTCCGTCGATATTGAGCAACTCGAGCACCGGCTTGTCGATCACCAGCGCCATGCTGTTCCCGTGTCTTGTGAGCTTCTTGATCATCCGTCAGTCCTCCAACGCCGCCACGGCGTACTTACAATGTATCACCATCGGATAGGCTTGTCAAGGCGCCGGCAGCGTTCCAGAGGTGATCATGCACCGGGCGCGGCGGCGCCCCTGCACGGCTTGTAACCATAGAACGGCGTCAATCGCTCGGACATCTTCGCGTTCAGCTCGGCGATCTGCTCCTCGGTCAGGTACTCGACGTACCCGCCGACCTTGCCCTTGCGGGTCTTGTACGACTCGGAGTCGTTCTTGTCGGCCGGCTTCATCTTGCCGTGCTTGAAGGCCTCCTCGCGCTCCATCTTGTGCATGTTATCGAACGACGCGAACCGGACGGCCTCGTTGACAATCTCGTCATCGACGCCCGCGACGCCGATGAAGTCGAGCACACGTCGGAGCTCGCGGCCTGCGTCTTCGTGCAGGTCTTCATATCGCACGAGCAAAAAACCGTCGGGCACTGTCCGCTGCTGCTCCCAGATGTTGAAAAACCGGAGCAATGAATCGAAACCGCCGATGGAGGTGTTCATGAAGTCGGCGAGCTCGCCATCGAATGGCTGATTTCGCTCGCGACCACGCCTCTTGAAGAAGAAGAACGATCGCGATACGGTCACACGTTTCTTCTTCTGGAAATAGTTCGAGACGAAAGTGTCGCGTGGGTCGCGCACGAGGAAGATGACCTTTTTGCCCTCGTAACGGCTCTTGTCATGCGACAGTTCGTCGGGTTTTTTCCATTGCGGCAGTTCATCGTGGGTCGGCGCGATACGGGGGATTTCGGGCCGAAGATCACCGAGCTTGCGCAGTTGGAGTGGATCGTTCTTGTCAAGGCCGAAGTGCTGCTGGATTGCGCGACCAACGAGGAGCGTTAGCCAGGTGCGACCACATTTTGGGAAGGAGACGACGTAGACGTCGGCGGGAAGATCGCGTCGTCGCCCGCCAACTCCCAAGATTCGTTGCCACTTCCGCCATATCCCCATGAAACGTCCTCACAGACGAACAATCTGGTAGTTATTGACAGTTCGATGTCGTTCTTTTTTCAGTGGGGCTGCACTGAAACACGGATCGGAGTTGCACTGGCCCGATCGGTTATAATGATTCGCTATCGAGCGATATTTACGCGTCAGAGTCCGATCGCCGTTCGCGACAAGACGCATGTTGCCCTCGGCACGAGCGGCGGTACGAACGATGAAGTTCTTGGCAGTGTATTGTTTTTCCATTTTGACCTTCGCCACAACGAGTCTGGGCGGGCTCATGTCCGGCTTTTTTTCAGTCGGCGGCGTAGTTTGTCGAAGGTACGGTATACCGATTGATTGTAGAAACGCGTCACCTTATAGCGTGCCGGGAAACGTGAGGGCTTCAATGGCTCGGGAGTTTGCCCGACGATGACACCTGCTTTTTGGCGGTATGTTGGATAGAGTTCGTCGCGTACAAATGTATAGAGCTGCTGGTCAAGACGGTTGCCTTTGTGCAGCAGTTCACAAGAGGCGGCATCGTCAAGTACTGCTTGTTTTGCCATGTTGTCTTTTGCGACATGGCGCGGCTTATATCCAAGCGTAATGGGGAAAGGCAGGAGTTTCTGCAGGATCATCATTGATTCATCGAATCTTTCCAGCAGGCCCACGAAAAAGAAACGCTCCCGTATTATTTGCTTTGCTTTGTCAACGTTCGATTCTCCGGCGATATGGTTCACCTGGCGGTTCCGGAAGCGCTCATTCTGCATGAATTGTTCAAACGTAATGTCTTCACCTTTTCTTTGCTTACCGCGCTTTATATGTTGGTA
>CAYMME010000172.1:0-16452 GCA_964391465.1 uncultured Planctomycetales bacterium | reverse complement strand
GCCCTGGATGGTGAAGTAGCCCATCACGGCGCCCTGCATCGATCGCTTGAAGTCTTCAAATACCTTGAGGCCGCTGGCGACCTCTTCGCCGGCCTGGCGGCCGGCCTTGCCCGCGCGCTGAGCGCTTTCACCGACGTCGTCGAGCCCGCCGGCTACCTCACGCGTACCCGCCGCAACGCCCTGGTCCCTCCAGTGAACGCCAATTTCGACCCTACGACTCAAGCTGTTCATCGACCGCTACCCCGCAGTTTCCGCAGGAAACTGCCAAGGTTGAGGGCTTCCGCCCTCAACCACGCCGATCTCGACTCTGCGGCTCAGACTATTCACGCTTCATCATCCGCCATTTCCCCCCGTGTTCGGGGGGATTAAGGGGGGTCGTCAGGTGGCCTCATCTCGTCGGACGACAGCTTGTTCCTTTCGTTGCTGACAATCAGGATCGCCATCTTCTCTCGCTCGGTGTAGGCGTGTGCGTCGGGAGCGAGGCCGAGTTCGTGGTAGGCGAGATGCTTCGTGGCCGTGGCGTACAGCTTCTTCGTCCGATAGGGCACCGCTGCCCACTGCAAGCGTGGGCACGTGCTACATCGCTGCCGTCGGATCTCGATCGGTTCGACCTGGTCAGGATCCCACAGCTCGACGAGCGCGCACCCCTTGCCGATCTCATCTTCCAGCGGCTCCCGCTCTTGTACGGAGAACCGCGCAAGACGGCTCTCCGGTAGTCCGTAGAAATCGTTGAGTCTCTCGTGCCCTGGGCATGTCGGTCGGACCTTATCCTCTTTCGAGTGCGTCCGATCCCAGTTCACGAGCCATCGGAGTTTTTTCCTTCTTCCTCCGGGACCTCCGGCTCGGGCGGCGGCCCGATGAGCGACTGTTCGAGGAACGCGCCTACCTGCACGAGGAACCCGGCGGGCAGAGCCTTCTCCGCCCATCCCGGCTCCGACGTATCCGGCTTGGGCGAGATGTTCGCGTCCGTGATGACCCGCGCCGCGAACGCTTTCCGCGCGCCGAACACGTCGTACTCGCTCGCCAGGCCGGCGCCGCGCGTTCGGCCCTCGTAGAGCACGTCTTGGTCGCCGTCGCGGATCTGCTGCGCCAGCGACTTCACGTCGATGTCCACCGTCGCCCGCAGTGGCGGCCAATACAGCCGAAGCGGGATCTCCGCATTCATGTCCAGCGCCACTGGCGCCTGCTCTTCTTTCCCAGCCATTCCAGGCCCCTCTCTCTTGTGAACACGCCCCGGAGAATCGGAACGTGCCCGCAGGGCACGACGATTCTCCAACGACGCCATGATCTGTCACGGCGTCGACGCGTAGTCGGCCGTCTTATTCCACACTGCCGCCAGGAACGGCCCGTTGGTCCCGTCGTCCATGACGAGCGCCTCGAACCTCCCGAGTAGCTTGCCGTTCTCCGACCAGCTCGGCGCGACTTGGCTGAACGCGATCTTCGGCCAGACGAACTGTGCGCCGTAGTTCTGGGTCGCGTCGCCGGCCAGGGAGCCGCTGTCCCACTCGACCTCGACCGCCTTCTCCGTCTTGTCCTTGACGTAGTCCAGCTCGGTCCGGTCCGACAGCTCAAGTGTGAGCCCGAGCCGGTAGGCCCGCGTCCCGCGCTCAGTGCGGCCGATCGTGTTCGCCGTCGGGTCGTAGAGCTGCCCCATCGAGATGTTGTTGGCGATCCCGATCGTCATCGCGCGAACCTTGGCCGTGATGTCCGTCTCCGACGTCAGGTCGACGGTGCCCAGCGCCGGCGCGTACGATTCTTCGACGGCGCTGCCGATGTACGCGGTCACCAGATCGCCACCCCACACCGGTTCGCTCGACACGAACGATCCCGACCCGGATCCCGCTGACTGCGGTCCCTTCGCGATGATGGCGAGGTCCATATCCACGTCCTGGTTGGCGACGTAGTTGAGCGTCCAGTTGTTCGCCACCGCGCCCGGGAACTTATGCTGCACGCCGGCCGCCAGGTACTCTTCGATCGTCCGAGAGATCAGCGTCCGAGCAGCCGACGGGCTGAACGTGTGCAGGTACGCGCTCGTGTCCGCCTCCTCCGAGGTCGGCGTACCGAGTACCCACGAGAGCGCTATGGCGAGGTCATCGGGCTTCACCCACTGCCAGGGGATCGAGCCTTGGAAGAACTGGGTGCCGATTCGGGCCTCGGTCGGCTGCTCCTTCGTCGTGGATAGCCCGGCATCGGTCCGGAGCTCCGTCTGCGCCGTGATGATATCGCCGCCGGCGCGCCTGATCTTCAGCGCCCGGTCGACAGCGACGGCCGTTCCGAACGTCGCCTCCCGATCGATGCTGATCAGGAACTGCCTCAAGTCATTCCATGCCGACACGCCTCTACCTCCTTGGCCCCATCAAAGTGCTGCCCGCAATAGGATATCCGCTGCCACTATCCCGCTCATCCAGAACCGACTATCATCGTCCTCGTCCTGCTCCACGTCCAGCGGCTCCGGGGCGACGTTCCTGACGATCCCGGCGCCGGTGTCGAGAAGACCGTTAAGCCGCCGCCCGGAGGTCACGCTCTCTTCTTCGTACCAGCGCGCCAACCGCGCCAGAGCCGTCTGCACGCCGTCCATGCCGGCGTCCACGTCGCCGCTGATGGCGTTGTACTCAACCTGCAAGAGCACGATCAGGTCGTAGCCACCCGCGGTTCGTTCGTCGCCGGGTCGGAACTGCGGGGCCCGGACGATCAGGCACGGCAGTATGGCTTCCCACACGGTCCGCTCATTGCCCGGTATCGTCTTGGCGACGATTTGGTTGATGCCGCCGGTCCCGCCCGTCTTCAACCAGTCGTCGTCCTCAAGCGCGGCGATCGCGTTCGTCTCGACGAGGTTCATCACATCTGCGGCTTGGGCACCAGTGAGCATCAGCCACTCCCGAGCTCGCGCAGCCGATCCAACATCGAACCGACCTCTGCCAGGTGCCGTGTCACGCTGCCTGAACCACCAGCCGCGACGTAGTCCGCAGCCAGTTGCGCTAGGTAGTCCGCATCGGCAGGCGTGAAGAACAGGAACGGACGCATGGCCTGCTGAAACCGCGCGTATCCGACCCCGTTTGGCACGAAGATCAAGAGCCGTTTCCTGCTGATCCGGGCGTTGCCCGTGGCTCCCTTGCGCATCCGGCCGGTGTCCACCATCAGGTGGCTGTTGGGCGTGATCCGCTTGCCGCTCGGTCTGAGCTTCCCTCGCACGGGTCCGGTCGTAGCCTTGCCGCCCACGAAGCGCCGCGTGCGGATGTCCTGCGCTACCCCGGTTCGCAGCCTTCTGCCCTTCGCGCTCCGCGTGCTCATGCCGGCCCTGATCCGTCTCACGCCGCCCCATGCCGGCACGGGCACGCCGTCGGTCTTCCGCGTGTATTGATCGGCAAAGCCCGCCCAGGTGACGCCTCTGAACGTCCCGCCGTGTGCCAGCATCTCGAACGTCCGGTGGGTCTGCCTGTCCATGTAGGCCCAGCCCGACCGGAACACCGGACGCGGATCGCGGATACGCCTATGCGTCCCCACGAGCCAGGTCCGAAGTTCATGGTCGGTGACTGTCACATTCTCGATCATCTCTGCATCGCCCCGCAGAATCGCGCCGCGATTCTGCCAAAGCCGGCGCTAGCCGGCTACGAAGTCATCGGTGGACCCCTCTTCGCTGCTCACGAGGTTCCCGTCTGCGTCGTATCTGCCGACTCCGAACACCGGCGTCGTGCTCTCGACGTTGGTCGCGATGCCGTCGCGGTGGTACGCCGTGCCGTCCTCGTCGCGCACTTCGATCTCGCCGGAGCGGATATTCCTGAGATACCCCTCGGCGATGTCGTGTTGCTCCTTGCCGGTTTTCTTGCCTCCGAGCTGAGCCTTCATGTCGTCCAGGATCAGCCCGGCCGCCACATAGCCGGTCGCGATCTGGATTATCATCGGCGTCGGCGGGTCGTCACCGACGTCCGGGAACTTCTGCGTCGCGCCGTCATACGTCCCGACCGCGAATCCGCCGCCGACCATGCCCTCGACGAGTTCGCTCGCGTCGGCGATGTACGTCGCGCGCTCACCGACCGCGTCCCATTCCTCTGGAAGAGTCGATGGCAGATGGGCCGTCACTTGTGCGTCGGTCGTATAAGTCATAGCACTTCCGCATCCCGCAGTTTCCGCAGGAAACTGCCAAGATCGACCATCAGGTTGATCACGGTCATGGCGCAGCCTGCCTCGGTACGAATCCCGCTATGCTGTCGCCGTAGACGACGCCCAGGCTGTCGAACATCGCCTGCAGCGTCGTCAGCTCAGCTGCCGTAAACGCCTCGTATCCGCCGAGGCTCACGCTGTCGCCGTCGATCGTCCCGCGTTGTGACGATCCGATACCGACCCGCGGGATCTGTGTCGCCCACGCGGCACGGACAGCGGCAGAGTCCGCGTCGGCGTATGCCCACTGGATGGCCGATGCGGATCCGATCATCGCTAGTACTACCAGTAGCGTTCTCATGGTTGCGGGCCTCCGCTCGTCAGCGTCTTGTACTCGACCCACGTTGGATCGCTCGCGTCGATCCCGGCGCCCGACCCTCGCGTGATGGTGTATCCGTTGCCCGTCTCGTCTACCACCGCCTGCGACGGTTCTCCGGGTTGCATCTCGTACTCTGCATGGAGGCCGGTTGTGGCGGGCCCGAACCTCCGCGTCGCCATGCTCACAAGCGTCTGAGCTGGGGTCCGCGCGAGATACCAGACGCGGACTATGCCGAGCTCACCGGCGAAGTATTCCTGGTTGGTGTTCCGACGCCCGATGTCCACCGCTTCCAGCGCCGACGTGCTTCCCATTCCGGTGATGTCTGACGGCGTGCCGACCTGCACCCCGTTCTTGTAGATCCGCGCCAGATTAGCCGTACGATCCACCACACAAGCGATGTGAACCCACATGTCTGCGTCGAACACGCCTACTGCGCCGGCCATCGCATTCCCGGTACCCGCTACATCCTCGACGTAGAAGATCAGCTCCTGCCCATACTGCTGCACCACGATCTTCTGTGATCCGGACTGGGAGCTGAACAACCGTCTGTACCCCGCCGTCGTGTTGGACGGGAGCGCCCACATCTCGACGGTCAGTTCGCCATCCTCCTGTTCGAGGAGTTCCTTGGCTGCCGTCCCGTAGTCGTTGTCGCCGGCGAAGCTCAAGCCCCAGAATCGCGACCGCTTCAGCCCCTCCTCGTCCGGCATCTCGTAGATCGCGTACGGCGCGTCCAGCGTCGGCTGCTCGACCAGTGCCAGAGCAGACGCGCACAGAGCCGCGATGATTGCGAGGATCGTCATCATTCCCTCGTTGGCGTGATCGTCAGCGTCGCGCCCGTCACGCTCTGGCTCATCGGATTGCGGGTCGTGAGCTGCAGGCTGTCCGATACCCACCTGAGCACGCGGATCTCCGCGACGTCCGCACCGGCGTCCAGTTCCGGCTTCAGCGTCAGACTGTCCTCGCCGATCTGGTAGATGCGGCCGCCCTTGATCGCCTTGGCCACCGCCCAGAACTGGCTGTCGGCCGCGGCCGCCTGGCTCGTCCCCGCCAGTGCGATTACGAACCGGTCCTGCTTGCTGTCCCTCGATGGGTTGCTGACCTGGACCGTGTCCGTCCGGACGCTGGCGCCCGTGAGCGTCGCGTCGGAGTAGACCGACGTTACGCCCGACGCGAACAGCGCCAGCGCCGTTCCGGCGAACGCGATCAGCGCGAGGGCGACCAGGGTGCTATTCCGTTTCATCGCCGGCCTCCTTAGGCTTCCTTCGCCCGCGCGTCCGCCGCATCGGCCTTGTCCTTGGCGGCCTTCGCTTTGGCATCGAGCCGAGCCTTGCGATCCGCGAACGGCTCGACAGTGCCGCCATCCAGCAGCGCATCGAGGTCCGGGCCGTCAGGTATAGTGAGCACATCTTCCGGTCCGTAGTCCTTGCCGTCGCGCCTCAGATGTTCGTTGTCCCTCACCACCACTTTCATGTTCCTCACCTTCCTGGAGTCTGCGAAGCAGACTCCCAAGATCGACCGACAAGTCGGTCACGACCTTCATCGTCCTTGTCCTCCGCGTCGGCCAACATGCCGATCGCTGCTATTTGGGTCGCACCACCATCCACTGGACGTCCTTGACGATCGTCCACGGGAACTGATAGAACGTCGAGTCGGTGCCGGCCCATGCTCTGACGGAACACAGCGTATCCTGCGAGGTCGCTATCACCGCATCTGTCGCTACGACGCCCGCGATTGCCACAGTATCAAGCCCGTCCCCTCCCTGGCCCATCGTCGTGATGCCCGAGAAGTCCTGAGTAGTCACGCTGTCGAACGTCGCGATGCTCGATGCCGTGAAAGCCGCCGACGCGGTAGTAGCGCCTACCAACGTGACCGTACTGTCGGCATTGGCGCTGAACGACCCCGGCTTGGTGATGACTCCGTCGCCGTCGGTCGTCAGCGTGTCGCCGATCGTGATCTTCTCGTCCACCAGCACGGTGTCCACGAAGTGGACGCCTTTCTGATACCGCTGCTTGCCTTTGTAGACGGTGTTCTGGGACTTGATGTCGTCCCACCGCGCCTCCGCAAGACCGGCCAGCGACAGCATCGCTACCACCGCCAGCACAGCCCCGATCGTAAACCTCTTCATCCGTCTGCCCTCCGTGTCGGATGGGTCCATGTCCACCGGAGTTCGCGACCGTCCGCATCGCGGACGGGAGTGAACTCCTAAATCCTAGCGCCCCGCGGCGCTAGGACACGGCGTCCTTGATCAGATACACCGCCGGCGCGCAGGGCACGATCTCGTCGACCTCTTCGCGCACCCGGATGACTGTGACCTTGTTGCTTTCGGAGCGATACCGCTCGCTGACCTGGTCCTGGAACACGAGCTGGTACGCGGCCGCCGGCTCGAAAAGAGTCGGGCTGGGTGGCACGTACATCATGATGACGTGCTTGCCCCAGATGAACGCGTTGCTCGCCGTCTGCCCCTCGTTCGCCGAGTTGTAGACGCCGTCGCCCACCAGGATCCGGTCGACCTCGAACAGGTCCGCCAACTGCTCCAGCGTCAACTGACCGCCGGAGGTGTACTTGAAGGTTTCAAGCAGCCCAGGGTGCCGCTTCAACTTGCTCAAGACTTGCCTGCCCATTACAAGCGTGTTCGGCATCCTGATGGCGCCCGTGTGGATCGACTCGCGAGCCGTCTCGACGTTCGTTTCCGGATCGCTGTTGACGTAGTCGTCCCACTGGTCGGTGCCGCTGAGCGTAGTGTTGTTGGTCACGACCGCCGTGTTCGTGAGCAGCGTCGCGATGCGTCGCTCACGAGCCAACATTATCCGGTGCGTGCAGACCCTCGTGCCGTAGGCGTCGGGGTCGGCTCCCGGGTCGGCGTTGGCCACCTCTCGGTCGCCGAGCGGGTACTGGATCCCGTACTCCTCGGTCTGGAAATCTGACGTCGTCGGCGACCAGTCGGCGTTCGCGTAATCCGCCTTGTCCGCCCGCAGGAGGTCGTCGCCGTCGTCGGTGAGCGGCGCGTCGTCCCACACGTAGTACTTGTCCGACTCCGCCGTCACCCGTATCCTGGGCGCCACCTGGTCCGCGATGAAGACGCTTTCCTCATTCGCGTAGCCGATGCTGAGCTGCGTAAGAGCGGCGTCGACGTGCAGGTCGGCCGCTTCCGCGAAACGCTGCATGCCCCTCTCGCCGATCGTCTGGATGTGCGATTTCATTGCTTCCGTTCTCCAAGGCCCCAATGCCGTCTGTCTCACACCTCACCCGGAGTTCGGAACGGCGGCGATGCCGACGGCGAACTCCCAAAGCGGCGCCTCAGCGCCGCTACGCGTTCTTCTCGTAGTTCACGAGCATCGCGGCGATCTGGTCGCCGTCGGCTGCAGCCGGGTTGATCGCGATGCCGATGATGTAGTCTTCCGCCACAGCCGTCACGACCTTGCCTGCGGCCGTTGCAGCAAGCTCGGCGCCTTCCTCGATCGCGGCGCCGGCGATCATCTTGCTCGTACCGTTGATCCGGACGCGCGCCGGCTCGTCGTCGGCATCCGGTTTGTTCTGCAGAATGCCGTAGCACTTCTCGCCCGCGGAGTTGGCCAGCGCGATCTTCCCGCTGGTCTCCATCGTCACGGCGTAGTACTGCTTCGTCGAGAGGTCCGCACTCGACTTCGCCGTGATGTCCTTGCCGCCATAGTCCACTGCCATCGCTCCGCTCTCCCTGGCCCCGATCTAGCCTGTCTCAGTTGTCGCTCTGCTCCCGGCGCAGCCGCACGAACGCCGCCTCGAAGGATATCTCCTCCATCTTCGCGAGCGCCTCGACCTCGTCCCGGAACTTGACCGAGGCCGGATCGACTGTCGAACCGAGCTCCTTCTGGGCGTCCTTGAGAGACTTGCCGTCTTTCTTGCCCTGCTCGGTCTCGTCGTCCGGGTGCTCGACGTCGCCGAACTGCGCCGTCTGGCCCGTCTTCGGGACCATCAGCGCGTTCTTTCCGGCCTGCTCGGCGATCAGGCCGAGTACGCGTTCCAGGGCCGGCAGGCCCGTGAGCTCCACTTCCGTGTCGCCGTCCGAGAACTTCATTGGCTCGGCGGATCGGCTGAAGTGCTCGGCAACCGCGTGCACCTCTGTCGAGTCGACGATCGCCGGCGCGAACCCGAGCCCGCGCAGGTTGTCGTGAAACCGTGCCACGTCGCCCTGCCGATTCGTCTCCCGGAGCCCGGCGATCACCGCATCCTGAGCGGCGCGCTCGCTCTCCAGCGTTTCGAGTCGCGTCTCCGTCTCCGCGAACTTCGCGGGATCGACGCTCGGCGCGCCGCCGCCATCAGGAGGCGTGGCCGTGTTGGTCCCACCATCGGCGGGAGGCTGTTCGGTCTTTCCTGGCATTCTTATACCCTCCTCCGAGGATCCCCAGTCGAACCACTGCCCGGTGCCCTCGGAGAAATTTCCGAGCAGATCGAACTTGTGGTAGGGGCGCGTGCCCCCGAGCAGCGCCACCGCGGTGATGCGAGCGGCGTCGTCCCATGCTTCCACGCTCCGCTTGGGCCACATGCCCTGGCGGAGTTCCTGAAAGACCTTGCGGCTCAACTTCACGAAGTCGGCGAATATCCAGTCGCCCTTGAGCCGCAGGTTGTCTGCAAATCCGACGGCAGGCTTCTCTGTCCCATCGTCTTCAGTGTGGCCCACGATCAGAGACGGCAGCTCTCCCTGCCGCTTGTCATCCTTGAAGTTGCCGATTGCCCGATTCGCCCAGGCGGACGAGTAGTCGAACCCCCTGTGAGTGCCGAGTTTGAAGATCGGCACCTCGAACACGTCGCACGTGTGATCGCTGTTCTGGCGCCAGCGGACGGTGGGCATGTCGGCCATCTGGGTCTTCGGCTCGTTGCTTACCTCTTCGACCTGGACGTCGCCGAACCCGTGGTTCTCCAGCCAGTGCTTGAAGTCGGCCACGGTCCAATCCGTCGCGCTGGCGATGATCGCCTGAATCTGCTGCGAACCGTCCTCCTTGATGCCGACGGAGAACTCCATGTCCCACCCGGCATATTGGTCTCCCACCGAGTTCGTGATGTACGTCGATTCGAACTCCCCCTCATCGACGAAAGTCGCTTTGTGTTCCAGCAGAAACGGCATCGTCTTGTCCTCCTACGCGGCCCACGCCACGTCAGCGAAATCGGTCTTTCCAAAGCCCTTGTCCGGCTCGACCACCAGGCCTTTCAGCACCGGCGGGGTCGTCGATAGCTCGGTCGCGTCCATCTTCGCCGCCTGGGACTCCATGATCGGCACCCACATGCAGCGGCAGTTGTAGCCGTTCGGCGTCCGCCACATGACCAGCATGTAGTGGCCCTTCGGGTAGATGCGCCCGTCCATCGCTTCGTGAGTCTTGCGCTGGCGACCGTCCAGCACTGCCGAGTACTGGTATGCCACCACCGGATCCGCTGCGTACAACGGATCCTCGGCGAGCTTGAATACCTTCTCGCGACCGCGACCGAGCGCCGTCATGATGTTGGTCCGGAACGCCGTCGCCAGCCGGCTCTCCGCCATCGCCTGGGTCGACGTAGCCTTGCCGAACAGGTCGCCGATCCAGCCGGTGTAGTCGGCCTCGACCGCACGCCGGAAGTCGCCGATGCCCCAGCCCTGTTCGAGCGCTTCGTTCAGCCGCCGATACACGATCGAAACGGCCTCACGCCCCTCCATCGTGGTGATGAAGAACGCCTTCTGACGGGCGGCTCTGTCGATGCGGTCGAACTCAGCCTTTGGCATCGCGACCCGGTCTCCCAGCCACTCCCGCGCCTCGTCCAGCGTCGGCAAAGCATCAAATTCGGCAAAGCGGTTCATCACCTCCGGCAGTTCGCTTGCGAACTGCCTGAGCTGCGCCCCTGGCGCAGTACGCTTGTTCAGCTCGCCGATCGCGGAAACCCGCCCATAGAGCTGCCCGACCACCGTCTGCCGACGAACGACGTCGGTGAACGCCTTCATGTTCGGCGCTAGCTCGACGGCCTGGCTGCCAGCCTCCAACGCTGCCTCGGCCTGCCCGATCAGGTCGTCGCGGATCCCCGTCCATACGCCCCGTGCCTCGTCGATCGAGACGCGCACCAGGTCGGTCGACGTGGTGCGGATCCCGCGCAGCGTCGGACCGTCCTCGAACCGCGTCAGCTCCCGCCAGAACGCTTCGTCCGACCATTCGGCGAACTGCTGCGGCTCGTCCTCGTCGCCATCGTCTGGCGTCGGCGGTACGGGGTCCGGCGTCGCTCTCGGCTGTAGCGTTTCCTCGTCGCCCTTCGGCTGCGGGATCCCCAGCTCCTCGTGCGCCCAGTTGAGCGGAATCCGTATGCCCATCCTGGCCGCACCTTCGAGCACTTCGACCTTCTCGCCCAGGTGCTCGTCCTTCCGCGGCGTCGGCGTCAGCTTCGGAAGCGAGTCGACGCTGCCGAAGTTCACCTCCACCATGCGGCGCACGAGCTGCTCGTTGACCACGTTGCACAGCCATTCCGCGTCGTCGTCGACGATCTTCTCCTTCTCGCCCCGGTGCACTTCTCCGAGCGCCTGGCTGCCGACCTTGCCCTGCGAGCTGGTCAGCGTCTGACCCAGCACACGCTCGCGGATCAGGTCCGACTGCCTGCCGAGGAACGCGTCGTAGGTCGCCTGGCCGCCGCGCGTCGCCTCCAGGAACTCCGCTTCTAGGTCGGCCGACATGACGAGCCCGGCCGCCGACTGGATCTCGTCCACGAGCTCTTTGGCCTTGTCTACCGTCCCCTGCTGTGCCGATCGCGGATGTGTGATCCTCAGCGTCGGCATGCCGAATCGTTCGAGGTAGACCGCCCAGAATCGCGTCCCCTCGCGCATGAACCAGTCGGGCCAGAAGATGCTTGAGAGTAGGCTCTCGCCGTGCGGGTCGCCTGGGTCGCCCTCGTACTTCGCGACGATGAACTTCTCGGGGTCGAGGTCCTGCTGCTGTGGCTGCACCTGCTTGAGCGACGTCACGTTCCCGAACTTGTCGACGACGAAGCGGAAGTTCTCCTGCTTCAGCGCCTTGAGTTCCAGGGGTGCCCACTTGTCACCGAACTGGCCGCTCCGCCACGGCTCCCAGATGATCTCCTGCAGCGCGTAACCGAACGGCACCGCCTGCCAGAGCTCCCTGAGATCGTCCTCGAACCGGCCGGTCATATGATCGAGCGCCGCCCGCACGAAGTCCGCGATCTCGACGTCTCGCGGGTCGTCTCCACCCGGCACCACGTCGTAGCCAAGCCCGATGACGTCGGACTTCCGGCTCCTGAGCACGCCGCCTACCACAGCGTTCTTCTTCGACATCGACCGCAGGTAGCTCATGCCCTTCGTGCGGATGATGCTGTCGTCGTTCCACAGCTCCTTCGTCGCCTGGCCGACCAGCGACTCGACGACGGAGACCTGCCCCATCTCGGGAGCCTCGGTGGGCTTCTCGGCGAAGAGCCCGCGTATGCGATCTACCAGATTCACCATCGTTATCCTGCGGATGCGCAGCATCCGCCAAGGTCGGCGTCAGCCGACCAGGTTCATGCCGAGAACTCCTCCGCCAGGTTGGATGTCGACCGTCGGCTCGTCGATCCGAGTTCCGCCGTCGCGCGCTTGCTGTCGCTGATACGCACCTCGTGTATCGCCGTCTCAAGGCCGACGTTCCGACGTGCCACCACGTCGGCGAACACGCATGCCATCATGTAGTGGTTCTGCACGCTACCGGACCGGAACTTCCGCACCGGAATGCCGTGCCGGTCGGTCTTGTCTTCTTTCTGCGAACCGGTGAGCAGATGCCGACCCGGCGCGCTCTTCTCGAACGGCGCACCCTCCCACTGCTGCGGGAACCAGACGTGCCCGCTCTTGATCCGGTCGAAGAAGTGCTCGATGGTCTCTTCGCGCTCGAACACCAGCCGGTCGAACCTCTCGTCGCCCAGTTCCTTCAGCTCTTCGGTCTCCTTGGCGCGGAACTCCTGCAGCCATGCACGTCCGGGGAACGCGCGACAGACGGCGCGTGCCAGGCTGCCCTCCGGCTTCTGGTCGATCAGGATGCCCTCGAACTGCATCTCGGAGTCCAGCGCCTGCAGGATGGTCACCAGCTCCTCGCCGCGCATCGCGGAGAAGTGGACGAACTCGAAGCCGCCGGAGGTGGTACTCGCCCCGCACATGGCGACGTGGCATATGTCGCCGACGTCGATGCCGACGAAGCGGGGGGACGCCAACGGGTGGGGCCGGAGTACCCGCGAGATATCCTCGACCAGTATGGCCTGGCGGTCCCCCGCATCTGGTAGAGCGAGCTTCGAGCACCGAAACGCGGCCAGCTCGCGCCGGTCGCGCTGCGCGGCATCCCACTCGCTCATGATCCTATCGAGGTCCGTGCATCCGAACGCCAACGCACTCACCTGGAAGCTGACTCTGTCCCGAACGTCCGGCCTCTGCGCGACGAACCGACCGTGCGCCTCGCCGTCCACCGGCCTGTGGCAAGCGATGCAGTGCGTTCGCCAGTGGCCGTCGACGATCGCCATGTTGCCCGGGAAGTCGTCTTCGAGGATCTGGTCGACGCTGCACGCCGGGCATCTGACGACCCACCGGCGCTGATCGCCCAACAGATACCGACCGTGAATCCCCTCGCCGGGGAACCGACCGCACGCAAAGGCGACCTCGCGACCGAAGTCCGAGGCGTCCAGGCGCTGGCGTGCGATGGTGAGATGGTCCTGGTTCAGGTCGTCGACCTCGTCGTAGATGTTCAGGTCGAACGGTCTGCTGATGGCGTTCTCCACAGCTTCCAGGCCGAGGAAATACGCGTATCGATCCGCGACTCGCACGAGGCCCTTCGACGGCGTCTCGCGAATGCTCGACCGCAGATCCGAGTCCCTTACCGCGGGTCGGAACCGAGTCGCAAGAATCTCCTCGGCGAGCTTGTTCGTCGGCAGGAAATAGCCGACGTTGCGGTCGTTCCGGTGCGCCTGCCAGAGCGTGTACCCGAACCCGATCGCGGTGGTGAACCCCTTCTGCGTCGGCTTCACGATATCGACCGTCCGTGCGCTGCCGGCGAGCACGTCGCAGATATCCCGCAACGGGCGGTAGCCGACGAAGCTGAACGGTCCGCGGTCGGTCATCACGTGCTGGACGAGGAACGTGCGGAGAGAGTTCGGGCTTGCGCTCGGACGCCGGTGGCGAGGCTTCCGGGTGCCCGAGCCGATCCCGTCCAGGATCGCGGCTTCCGCCTGTCTGACTGCCTCAGTCACCGCTCTGCTCCTGACCCGTTACGGCCTCTTCGGCGGCGGCTCTGTGGAGGACGGTCGGCATCTGCGCGACGACGTCCTCCGCCACCTGGTTCGCGGCGCCCTTCATGCGATCCTCGCTCAAGAGACCGCGGGCGACTTGCGCCTTCACCAACTGACCCAGCACCAATAGCACCACGCGCTGGATCGCCCGACGTGGGATGCCCAAGAGATCGCTCCTGGTGAGCTGTCGCTCTTCGGCCAACAGCTTCGTCAGCAGCGTGTCCGGCCGGATCTTCGACTCCTTGAGGTCCTCTGCCGTGAACGGGTGCTCCCCCTCGCCTCTCAGCGTTGCGATGCACCGACCGAGCACCAGCCTGACTTGCTCCAGTCGCTCGGCCTCGTGCGGCGTTGCGCCCGTCGGTCCGGTGTCGGCCACCAACTCCCGATGCAACTCGGCCAGCGCGTTCCAGCTCAGCTGCGCCCCGTGTGCCCAGCGACGTACAGTCTCGGCCTGCAGCTTCCCGCATTCGTCGGGCAGATCGGCACGCAACGCACGGGCAATGCGGTCGTACGAATCCCCACGAAGGCGCATCTTCGCCGCCCGCCATATCGGGCCTCCGGATCGTGGACTGTAGCCTGCCATCTGTCATCCCTGGTTCCTGGCGCCTGGAGTTCGTCCAGTGCGCGCCAGCGCACCGGGCGAACTCCCAACGTCGGCGTCAGCCGACGCGGGTTGTCTCTAGCGCAGCCTCGCCGCAGTGTTCACGATCGTCTTGACGTCGGCAGCCGTCGCCCCGGTGCTCTTCTTGATCGCGGCGCGGCCCGTCAAGATGGCGATCCCCGCCATTGCGCGCTCGGCGCCGCCGGCCACATCGTCCTCGACGAGGGCCTGCCAGGCTCCCCAGAGCACGAACGCCGCGCCAACGAAGTACGTCTTGTAACCACTTAGCTTCTTCATCGCTCACTCCTTTGCGTAAGCTGCCGGACCCGCTCCTGCAGGTCCTCGATGTCACGTTCAACGATGCCGTTCCTCCCAGCCTGCCGGGCCTCCATGACCCTGAGCTCCGTGCGCAGCTCGCTGATCTCCGAGACGACGCCCACGTACGCGCTCACCGCCGGTATGCCGGCCACGAGCAGCAACTTCACCCACTCGAACCAGACCGGCCGCCTGCCATTCGTCGGGGCCGTCGTCATGCATCCCCCTCGATGGCCTCGACTACAGCCATCCGCGCCTCGAAGTCTTCGGCCCACGCGACGGTCCCATTCGAGATCGCCAGCGCCGTCGTTGCCACCAACTGCTTCCGCTCGTAGCGTGCCAGACGCTGCACTTCCGGGTTGCTGAGGAACATCGGCTCGGCGATCACCGCCGGCATCCGTGTCCGTCGGACGATCCCGGCCGGCTTGTCCTCGCCGCGGTACGCTACGTCCGTCCCAACCCACGGGCCGCGAGACATCGGCACGCTGCCGCCCAGCTCGCGAACGCATGAGTCGGCCAGCGTCGCCGCAAGCCTGGCGCCCTCGGCATCCTCCGGGGCATACAGCATCGTCACGTAGTCCGTGTCGACGGACATGACGCCCGGCACGATCGCGTTCAGGTGCACTGCCACCACCGCGTCCACGCCCTCGGCGTTGAAGGCATCGATCCGGTGGTTCAGGTACTCCGGATACGGCTCGCGGCGCATGTCGGAGAGCGGGTCGTAGACTTCCAGCCCAGCATCCATGAGCAACAGACGGAGCTCGTTCACCGTCTCGCGGCAGAGCTCCCACTCCTCCAGATCGCCACACACCACCCCGCGATAGTCCGGGTTCGGATGGTTGCTATGCCCCGCACAGATGCCGATCCGCATGACAGCCTCGATTGTGGCGAAATTGCCTGACGCCGCTCAACCCCCGAGAATCCGAAGGATTCTCGTAACGAGCACGCAAGTGCTCGACGGCCACCTGAAGACTGCGAGGTCCCCCTGTCAACCCCCGTACGCAGAAAATCCCCGGCCATTGTTGAGAATGACCGGGGATTCTGTCGTTTGTGGTGGGGTTATGTCACGCTACTGGTCGAGCAGGCTCCCCTGCTGAGTTTTTCCCTTGGCGGCGTTCCGTGGCGCCTGCCTGAACGTCTGGTCTACACCCGCTGTCTCTGGGAAATCCACCTTCTTGCCATCGAGAAGCTCCTCGATCGTCAACAACTGCAGCCGAGGATGCTGACCCCACGGCGACGTATAGAAGCCCGCCCCCGCGGCCTCCTTGCGCATCGGCCCCGTGGGATTATTCAGGCTGACGAGCACGCCAACAGCGGCGTCCTCTCGATCGACGACCCCCCGAAGATCGCGCAGATGAGCCACGCTCGTCGCGCCGCCCTTCACCGAAAACACGACCTTCCGATACGGCTTCTTCGACTCCCACTCCGCCTTGATCCGACGGAGGCCGTCAATGCCTCGGTCAGCCCCCTTCTTCTTCTCCGCAAGGTGAGCGTTCACCAACCCCAGCGCCCAGTGCTCGAACTCGTACTTGTCCGCCTCGGCCAACGCCCTCGCGCCCTCCAGATCAACCGGTTCACCATGCACTTCGTAGTCGACGTCGTCGCCGAACGCATCCGCCAGTCGAATCTTGATGAGCCCCACTGCAAGGTGCGTCACGTCGATGCCGATCCACCGCCGTCCCAGTTTCTGCGCAGCCGAGACCGTGGTTCCACAGCCACAGAACGGGTCGAGGACGACGTCGTCCTCGCTGGACGAAGTCATGATGACCCGCTCAAGCAACGCCTCCGGCTTCTGCGTTGGGTAGCCGAGCCG